>JASLEL010000443.1 GCA_030151145.1 Aquirhabdus sp.
GAGCCGTGCTGCGCTGACCGATGTGACATCCAGCAATCGTAATGATCCATGGCTGAGCTACGGCAAGCTCCTGTATCAGATGGGGCAGGATTCTCTGGCGCTGAATTTTCTGCGTGACCCGCCTGCGCTCCTGACGCCCAAGCAGGAGAGTGAGCGCATGATCATGGTGACCAATCTCCTGACGCGCACCGAGCATGCGCGTGATGCGATTGAGAGTCTGCAGAGTTTCAGGACGCCGATTCCTTATTACCGCAAGCTTGCGCGCTATAATCTGGCGATGTCTCTGTTATCGCCGGACGCCGTGGATCATTTGCTGACAGCGCCCGAGCAGGATGCCCAGCGTGAAGAGTACGAAGGACGCGCCATTCGCATTCTCGATGATCTGATGCAGGATAAAGTGCCGGATCTGGTCATGATCATTAAGCCAAAGCCCGTGGTCGTGCCTAGCCCAAGTCCTGCCAGTCAGGACAAGGGTGGCTGGCTGAGCTGGTTTCGCAGCAAGAGCGATCCATCACAGACCAGAGGCAGCCTGATTGAGAACCGTGAGATCGGCAATAAATCCACCTTTACGGTCAGTGCGCTCAGTGCAGGCGATGTCGAAGATCCGACCCTGACGCCGGACGATATCAGCAAGCTGAATGACAAGATTGCGCTGTCGCTGGCTTATTTGCGCTTGAAACATCACGATCTGGAGCAGGCTCGTGTCGCTTTGCGCGGTGTCAAACTGGATAGTCTGCTCAGTAATCAGGCGCTCCTGACCAGTGCCCACGTGTATTACCGCCAAGGGGATTTTGCCCGTAGCTATAATTTTGCCAATGAACTGAGCAAGCGCAACTGGGCCGATCCACTGGTGCAGGAAGGGTGGCTACTGGCGGCCCGTGCGCTGGAAGATGAGCATGATGAGAGCGCGGCTGAGCATTACGCGGCCGCCATTCAGGTGTATAAAGCGGCGACGGCATCCATCAATCAGTTCGACCATGATCTGGATAATCTCGATGTACTGGCGACGTTCCCGGTCAAATCAGCCGATCCAGTGCTGCTGGGTATCCCCGAAGTGCCTGCCGGGACCAAGGCAGGACTTTGGGCGGGGTTGCTTGAGCGGAGTGAGGTCTTGGTGATTATCCAGCAGATCCAGCAGACGCAGCTGCTACAGGCCAAGCTCAAAGGCTATGACAAAGATTTGCAGGATCTGGAGGCGTTGAAGGCCAAGGTCAATTCTGACGAACTGGATGATCTGAAAGCGACTCGTGTCTTGCTGGACAAAGTTAAGGCGGATTTCCAGAAAGCTGAAGTACAGGATCATAAAGCCCTGCTGGCACAGATTCGTGCGACGCTAAAGCAGTCTCGTGAACGGTTGGACTATTATCTGACCGAAGCCTTGCTGGGCTTGCAACGTGTCAATGGAAAGAAATAAAACGTCGAGTAACACGTCAAGACGTAAACGATAGGGCGTCAAATCTGTGGCTCATCAGGCTGCAGATCAAGATGAGGCGGGCAGTATCAGGCCGCAAGATCATACGGTATGGGGAGATATCCCCTGCGTGCAGAAGACTGTCCGTCAGGATGGTCTTGGCAGCTAACAAGACGATGGATTCATAGCCCGGTAATGACGGGTGGGGAAGAAGCAACAGCGCAATCGACATGCTCTGAAGCAGGCTTAACACAAGGATTGGAAAGGATTGTGCTTATGCGTTATGCGGTATCCAAATTAGCCCTGGCCTTATGGGGTTTGGAGTCACTCATGCTGTCGCAAGCTGCGATGGCAGGGACGGGTACGCTCGCAGATCTGGAAAATGTACCGCAGGATACCCATGTGCCTCAGGTCATCCATGACAAGAGCGTCACTGCCGCCGACGAAGCGTCACTGAATCAAGAGCTCTATCAACGCATGATGAAGCAGGCGCATGAGGCCCGTGATCCCAAAGTTGCCAATGCCTATCTGGGCCTCGCCGGCAAGATCAAGAGCAATCAACTGAGCGCAACGGATGAAAAGAGCGAGCTGAAGAGCCGGATCGAGATCTATCAGGATCAGATCCAGCATCTGCCTGCAGATGAGGTGCGCGACGATCTGTACTATGAGCTGGCGCGCGCCAATGATGGGCTAGGGCAGAACGATGCAGCCATGGCGGCCCTGACTGAGATGCTCAAGCGCTTCCCACACACACCTTATGCTGCTGAAGCGCATTTCCGTCTGGCTGAAGATGCGTTTAGCCGTAAGCAATACCGGATGGCAAGCGACGAGTATCAATCCGTGCTGCAATTGGGCGAGAGTAAATATCGTCAGCAGGCGGAGTATTTTTACGCGTGGTCTTTGTATAAGGATGGACGCTTCGAAGAGGCGATTACGCCCTTTCAGACGCTTATTGCCGAGCTTAAACCCAAAGTCAGTCCAGATGACCTGACCCGCGTCATGGATGCCGTGACGCATGATCAGCCATTGGCAGCCAGCGATCTCGCCGGGCAGTCGGGTGCCAGCAAGCGGGATGTGCTGCTTTTACAGGATAGCTATCGGACCCTGTCGTCTATCTTTGTGCAGTTGGGCGGTGCGCCAGCGCTGGCTAAATATTATGCGCATCAGCCGGTCTCTGATGAAGAGCTGTTCATGTATCGTCAGGTGGGCTTGCGCTATCGTGAGTCCAAGCAACTGCTGGATACGGCCAAGGTGTATGAAAGCTTTGTGCAGCAGCATCCTGATACGGTACAGGCTGCCACATTCAGTCAGGACGCGATCAAAGTCTATAACGAAGCAGGCTTTGCACAAGACATCATCCGTGCCAAGAACGACTATGTGGCCCGTTATGACATTGATCAGACCTACTATAAGGGCCTGACGCCGGCACAGCAGGAAACCCTGCGACCTGTGCTTAAGTCGCAACTGGATGATCTCGCCAAGCACTATGACGCCATCGGTCAGACCCAGAAATCCAAAGCGGACTACCTGCATGCTGCGGATCTGTATCAGAAGCAGCTGAGTCTGGCAACCGATGCGAGTGACCGTCTACAGATTGAGCAGCATCTGGCGGATGCGCTCTACAATGGCGGGCAGTACGAGCAGGCCATACCGCATTTTGAAGCATTGGCGTATGACACGCCGACGGCCAAGCCGAGCGAGATGGGCTATTTTGCCCTGCTGTCGTATCAGGCACGTGCCAAGGAGCTGGCAAGCCAGCCGGATGCCGTACAGCGCGCCTGGCTGGATCGTCAGTGTCAGAGCAGCGAGCGCTATGCTACGGCGTTCCCTCAAGACAAGAATGCCGCACCGATTCTCTTGGCGATGGTTAGCCAATATCTCGATCGTAAACAGTTGGATAAAGTCAGTGAACTGTCTGAGCGCATACTGGCCCTGCCAGATCTCAGCGCTGCTGATCGCAAGACCGCGACAATCTTGAAGGCCAATGCCGCTTATGACCAAAAGCAATGGCAAGCGGCTGATCAGACCTATGTCCAAGTGCTGGCGCTGCCTAATCTGACCGACAACGAGCGCATGCACTACCAGAATCAGCGCGCAGCCAGCCTGTATCAGGAAGCCGATGCAGCCAAAGCGGCGCAGTCGCTGGATCAGGCATTGGCCCTCTATACAGAGGCAGCCAAAGTCACGCAGGACCATGCGGTGCAGATCGACAGTCAGTATCAGGCTGCCATGCTGTATGGCGAGACGCCTAAAGCCTTACCGCTCTTGCAGCAGT
>JASLEL010000431.1 GCA_030151145.1 Aquirhabdus sp.
AGACGCCAACCCACATGGACTTTGGCTATACCTTTACCGCTACCGATCCGGATGGTCACCGTCTGCGCGTGTATAAACTGCAACTGGGTGGCTAATCCCCTGCTCATCCAGCCACCCCGCCAAACGCCGCAGCAGATCCTGCGGCGTTTTTTATTGCCAAGTACATGACCACATCCATTTGAACATGATTACGCAAAGCACACACAAACCACTAGACGACCGGTCTAATAGTAATTATGATGGCGAACATGAACACTTCAGACCAGACACGCGACCGCAGCGTTGACGCACGCCAGCATATGCTGGACACCGCACAGCGCATGATGGGACAGAAAGGCTTTACCGCAGTGGGATTAAGCGAGCTGCTCAGTGCCGCTGGCATCCCTAAAGGTTCTTTTTATCATCACTTTGCCTCCAAAGAAGCCTTTGGCGAAGCGCTGCTGACACGCTATTTCAGCAACTATATTCAGTATATGGACGATGTGCTGGTGAGTGGTTCAGGTACTGTCGCCTTGCGCCTGATGCGCTACTGGCAGCACTGGATGAATACGCAGGCCATTGATGATCCTGAAGGCAAATGCCTCGCCGTCAAGCTCGGCGCTGAGGTCAGCGACCTGTCCGAGAGTATGCGCACCGCGCTCAAGCAGGGGACACAAACGATTATCGAGCGGATTGGACAGTGCATAGAGGCTGGACGCCGTGAAGGCTCTCTGACCTTAGATACAGACAGTGCCGCACTGGCCCAAACGCTATACCAACTGTGGATGGGTGCCAGTCTACTCGCCAAAATCACACGAGATCGCAAGCCACTTGAGGCGGCGTATACCGCAACTGCACAGCTCTTACAGCTTCCTGCCGAGGGATTGATGACCTAACTCCTCGGCCCTACATGATCAACCATGTGTTGACCATCTGTCTCATCACTGAACGTAAAGGAGTGATCATGTTTAATTTTGAATTCTACAACCCGACCCGCATCGTCTTTGGCCCCAAGACCATCAGCAAACTCGATACGCTGGTGCCAAGCGATGCCAAAGTTCTGCTGCTCTACGGCGGCACCAGCGCGCAGAAAAACGGTGCGCTGGATGAAGTCAAAACCGCACTGGGTGCACGCCATATCCAAGAATTTGGTGGCATTGAGCCCAACCCCACCTATGAGACACTGATGCAAGCGGTCGAGCTGATCCGCCGTGATGGTCTCACCTTCCTGCTCGCGGTCGGTGGAGGCTCGGTGATCGACGGTACCAAGTTTATCGCTGCGGCAGTGCCGTTTGATGGGGAACCGTGGGGAATTCTTGAAGCCCGCGGTCGCAATATCAAAAGCGCCCTGCCCTTTGCCAGCGTCCTGACCCTGCCCGCCACGGGTTCCGAGATGAATAACGGCGGCGTCATCACCCGTGCCAGCACCCATACCAAGCTGGCCTTTAGCAGTGCCAAGACCTTCCCGCTGTTCTCGATCCTTGATCCAGACAAGACCCGCACCTTGCCACCCCGTCAGCTCGCCAATGGCGTGGTCGATGCCTTTACCCATACCGTCGAGCAGTATCTGACCTATCCGGCGGAGGGCCTCGTGCAGGATCGCTTTGCCGAAGGTCTGCTGCAGACCCTGATCGAGATCGGACCTAAAGTCCTGACCGAACCTGATAACGACGATGCCCGCGCCAATCTGATGTGGGTCGCAACGCTGGCCTTGAACGGCCTGATCGGTGCCGGTGTGCCACAAGACTGGTCCACCCATATGATCGGCCATGAGCTGACCGCCAAATACAATATCGACCACGCACGTACCCTTGCCATCGTGCTACCCGCCAACCTGCGCACGCGTAAAGCCAGCAAACACGCCAAGCTGCTGCAATACGCCGAGCGCGTCTGGCATATCACCAGCGGCACTGAAGACGAGCGCATTGATCAGGCGATCAACAAAACGCAGGATTTCTTTGAATCCCTCGGCATCAAGACCCATCTGTCTGACTATGACATTAGCCGCAGCGCCATCGACGATCTGATCGATGCGCTCAAGACCAACGGCATGACCCAACTGGGTGAACAGCGCGACGTGACGCTGGACATCAGCCGTCAGATTCTGGAAGCCAGCGCCTAATCCCCTCCTCATGGACATCTGGCACGGCCCGGATGTCCATCCCCCTTCCTGCGGTTCCACCCTTTTATCAGGAGAAGCACATGCGTATTCTGGTTGTCCTTACCTCACACGATCAACTCGGCAATACCGGTCACAAGACCGGATTCTGGCTCGAAGAGCTGGCTGCCCCCTACTACACCTTCATTGATCAGGGCGCGACCCTGACGCTTGCCTCACCAAAAGGTGGTCAGCCACCACTCGATCCGCGCAGTAACGAGCCGGATGCACAGACCGATGCCACACGACGTTTTGAAGCAGATCCTGTTGCGACAGAGGCACTGGCCAATACCTTACGTCTGGCGGACGTCAAAGTCGCGGACTTTGACGGTGTTTTCTATCCCGGCGGTCATGGTCCACTGTGGGATCTGGCG
>JASLEL010000126.1 GCA_030151145.1 Aquirhabdus sp.
GACTAGAATCAACGAAACAGCGCATTGGACCCGATAAAATAGACTAATTCTGTAGATGAGGGCATTTTAACCATTATCAAATCCCACATAAAGGTTTAGAATGACGCCCCCCAGATTTTTGAACGATTGGACACGCGAACAATCCGCTCGGCTGGACTATTTTTTAATTCAGGCTTAATTAAAGCAGTTTAAGGCAGTCTAATGTTTTACTCATCGTATGCCGGTCGCATGCCTGAGTCATCAGACAATTGCATAAATGATTTCGCGTGTCGCCGGAGCGTAAGCCCATGACAAACACAGTTGATACTTCCGTACAAAGCATCGTAACTGAAAGCGGTACGGCTGCAAATGGTACCAGCGAACACGGCTGGATCATTGCGGCCCTGTACCAGTTCAAGCCAGTTTCTTTCCCGACAGACCTGCAGCAGCGTCTGCTCGAGCTCTGTACGCAGCTCAAGATCATCGGCACGCTGATCGTTGCCAATGAAGGCATTAATGGCACCGTGGCAGGCTCTCGCGCAGCGATCACCGAACTGCATCAGGTACTTCTGGCTGAAGGCTTTGATCGGATGGAATACAAAGAGTCCGAAAGCCATGAAGCCCCATTTAAACGCCTGAAGATCAAGTTTAAAGAAGAAATCGTCACCCTGGGCGTGGAAGTCGAGCCACTGGCTCAGGTAGGTCACTATCTGGAGCCAGAAGCGTGGCATGACTTCATCCAGCAGGAAGACGTACTGGTCATCGACACACGTAACCGCTACGAATACGCTGCCGGCACCTTTCAGAATGCCATCGATCCCGACACCGAGACCTTCCGCGAATTCCCTGAATACGTCGAGAAAAATCTCGCGGATGCCAAACACAAGAAAATCGCCATGTTCTGCACTGGCGGTATCCGCTGCGAAAAATCCACCAGCCTGCTCCTGCAGCAAGGTTTTGAGCATGTATACCACCTAAAAGGTGGTATTCTGAACTACCTGAATACCATTCCCGAGGAAGACAGCCTGTGGAAAGGTGAATGCTTCGTGTTTGACGGTCGTGTCGGTGTGGGTCATGGCGTAGAAGAAGGCGACAGTGCCATGTGCTTCGGCTGTGGCTGGCCACTGATGCGCCACGAAGTACAATCGGTACAATACGAGCGTGGCGTCAGTTGCCCTTACTGCTTTGATAAAACCACCGAAGAGCAGAAAGCTCGCTATCGCATGCGCCAGCAGCAACTGGACGATCAGGCCAAAGCCGCTGCAAAAGCCAAGGCCCAAGCTACCAAACAAGCCCAATAATAAAATCTGAGCAGGTCATCATCTGACGCACCTGCTCGACTCCTCTTACATTTTGAGATTTTCAGGATAACCCATGAGCCTCCCCCGTCTTCGGATCAAAAAACGTGAACAGCAGCGCCTGCGCGACGGCCATCTCTGGGTCTACTCCAACGAAGTTGACACCGATGCCACGCCGCTCAAATCCATTCAGGGTCATCTGGTGCATCTGGAGGACTATCGCGGCCACTTTATTGCGACCGCAAGCTTCCATGCGCAGGCACTGATCTGTGCCCGTGTTCTAGATAGCAAAGCCATAGAAACACTGGATGTCGCGTTCTTTACTGCACGTCTTGAGACCGCGCTCGGACTACGTACCATCGCCTTTAAACAGGATTACTATCGTCTGGTGTTTGGCGAAGGTGACTTATTGCCGGGTCTCGTGATCGACCGTTTTGCTCAGGTCTTCGTGATTCAGATCGGCACACAGGCCATGGAAGCCACCAAACCAGCCCTGATCGACGCGATGAAAGCCATTTTTGGCAATGACATCACCATCGTGTTCAAAAACGACGGCAAGGGCCGCCATATGGAGCAGCTCGACGAATATGTGGAAACGGTCGGCAATCAAACCACAGAGGCATTAGACATCATCGAAAACGGCGTCTCCTTCAAAGCGCCGCTAGATGGTCAAAAAACCGGCTGGTTCTATGATCACCGCGATGGCCGTAAATGGCTCAATGAGTGTGCGGCGGGCCGTCGCGTGCTGGATGTATTTAGCTATATCGGCGGCTGGGGCGTACAGGCAGCAGCACATGGCGCAAGTCAGGTGACCTGTGTCGATAGCTCTGCCAAAGCGGGTGAAGCCGTTCTTGCGAATGCGGCACTCAATGAACTTACGCAAGTCAGCTTTGTGGAGTCCGATGCCTTTACCTACCTCAAGCAACCGGCGACCGATCAATACGACATCGTCGTGATCGACCCACCCGCGCTGATTCAGAAACGCCGCGACTTTGAGCAGGGTCGCCAAGCTTACTTTGTCCTGAATGAAGGTGCCATCCAGCGGGTGGTGGAAGGTGGCCTCCTCGTCTCCGCCTCCTGTTCGTTGCACCTGCAGCGGGACGAGTTGATCAAGATCGTACAACAAGTGGCTCGCCGCCAAGGCAAGCATGTACAGCTGATCCATGAGGCGCACCCAGCCGCCGACCATCCCCGCCTTATTAGCATGAACGAAGCCGACTATCTGAAATGTCTGATATTCCGCGTGACTGGCCTTTGACAAGGATGTGAACCCTCATGATCCTGTGCGATTGAATCACCACAGGATCTCATTTAACCATTTGCATCGTCCGTCCAAACCAGTACACTCCAAGCTAAATCATGGACGGCACACTGACAATCACTCCCCCTGACCGACTTTACTCTTATTTGCTTTGGACCTCCTATGCGCTGGCTACAAATCCGCTTTGAAACAACCAAAAATGACGTCACCCTGATCGAAACCCTGCTCGAATCTCTGGGTGCAGTCAGCGTGATTCTGGATGATGCGGCCGATCAGCCTCTGCTTGAGCCACTGCCCGGTGAGACACCGATCTGGGATAAAGTCATTGTTACGGGTCTGTTTAATGAGTTTGTCGATTCGGTCAATATCGATTTTGCCGTTGATGAATCCGCGCCAACTGATCCTGAGCAGATCATCGCGTTTGTGCAGGCGCAAGCATCGACCGTCCGAGCCTTTTATGAGTATCTCGAAGAGCAGGTCTGGGAGCGGTCGTGGATGGATCATTATGAGCCGATCCAGTGCGGCACACATTTCTGGATCGTTCCTGAATGGATGACACCGCCAGATGCAAGCGCAGTTAACCTGATGCTGGATCCGGGCCTTGCTTTTGGGACCGGCAACCATGCCAGTACCTTTATGTGCCTTGAATGGCTGGGCAAAACCGACCTCAAGGACAAAGTGGTCATCGACTTTGGCTGTGGCTCAGGCATTCTGGGTGTCGCCGCCCTCTTGCTTGGCGCAAAGCAAGTATATGCCACCGATATCGATCCCCAAGCCCTGCTCGCCACCCGCCAAAATGCAGCAAAAAATGGCGTAGATCACAAAATCTGGGTAGGCTTGCCCGAAGAGTTCAACAAACAGTTTCCAAAGCTGAAAAGTGATGCTATTGTTGCCAATATCTTGGCCAAACCCTTGATTAGCTTGGCTCCAACCTTTGCCGAATCTATCCATCCCGATGGTTTGATTGCACTGGCGGGCTTGATTGAGGAACAAGTCACAGATGTACGGGAAGCATATGCGCCCTGGTTTAATCTGAATGAAGAGGCGTTCCGCGATGGCAATTGGTGCCGTCTGTCCGGCCACCGCCTGACGACCTGATCACATTGATCTTGCGACAGGTCGCCGCGTCACCTGAGGGAATGATCTAGCCTGCATAACACAGGCCGGATATGGGCTTAGCGATTAGAAAAAGGAAGATAGGCGTGAGCATTCAAAAAACCCGTTGTCCGTTTTGTTCCAGTATTTTTCTGGTCAATGACGCCCAACTTGCAGCGCGTAATGGACTTACTCGCTGCGGCAAATGCTTTCAAGTGTTCAAGGCTGATGATCACTTCCTGCCTGAAAAGAACACAGCACCGACTCAAAACAGCCTCACACCGCCTACCAACAGTGTCTACAGCATCGATCCATCTCTGGTCTCTGGAAAGAGCGTCGAAACCGGCGCCGAGCAATCCATTCCCAAGGGGATCGATGCGCCCACCATGTCATCGAAATTTGAAAAAGAATTTAACGAATTGTGGCTGTCCGGTCCGGCAGATGCACCGGCGCCATCTCCAGAACCACAGATTGCCGCCCCGGTTGCCGTAGCAGCAACGCACGCATCTTCAGAAGAACCCAAACTGAAGATGGAATTCAACGATCTCTGGCTGACCGAAACCAATGCCGCAGCCACACCTGCGACCCAGCCGCCGTTGTCCAAACTTCCCTCGACACCTCAAGCAAAGCCTGACGTCGCAGCAGAAGAAGAAGCCGTCGCATCTGCGCCAGTCCCCACGCGCGTGATCCCGCCATCCGCAACAATCCAGCAACCGAAAAAAACCGGTAAAGCTGCTGTTCAGGATGATGATCTGATCAGTTTCCTCAATCAGAACAACGTCGAAAGCACCAGTCTGAATCGGAAATTGAATCTGGATGACAGCAAAGTACTGAAGCCTAAAGCCAAACCGCCGAAGAACCCGCTGCTTGCAGAGGAAAAACCGCGCAAGAATGCGGCAGACCGTCTAAAGGAAATACCGCGTTTCAAGCTCAATCTGATCAAACTGGTCAATAACGGTGTCATGTCCTTTCTGATGCTGGCATTACTCATTTACCAGATCATTTATTTTAATTTTGATCGACTCGCAGCCAACCCCAAATACAACCCATTCATGCACGACATGTGTAGTCATATCGGCTGCGACGTCCCTTATGTCAATATCCATCAGATCAAACTGAGCAAGGTCCTGGCCCGGCATTATCCAGATAACCCCAAAGAAGACACTCGCTTCACGGCCACGATGGTCAATCAGGCAACCGAAAGTCAACCTTACCCGGTCCTGCAACTACTGGTGCTCAAAAATGGCCTGGTCGTCTCGGGACG
>JASLEL010000139.1 GCA_030151145.1 Aquirhabdus sp.
GAGCCGTCTTCTGCACATCGAACAGTAGGGGGGAGGGGGTGGCATATATGGTGCAGGCAGGCATGAGTTGCGCTCTCCAAATATGTGCAGAGCAAGCAATCCATATGCCAGTTTGAAGTTTGATCAATCCCAATGCGCAAGGAGTCGATCAAGATGTCGGGTAAGTTTTATAAGCTGCGGTAATGGCTATTCAATGCCCGTAAGGAGCTTGGCCAATTTCCGCCAGCATATGCATGAGTGCGGTGGCGCATTACAATGGACAATAAGTGCTGAGATGTTTGCACGATGTTGAAGATAATAGCCTGAACGTCAATTTCCTGGCCGCGCTGCGTATCACTTACGCGACGTTGGACGAGTTGATCAAGACTAAAGGCTCAATCGTCAATGTCACTGCTGGTGGTCGCATCGCATTCGGCGGTCCGATGGCACACTACGGCGCTGCCAAGGCCGCGCTGAACAACTGGTCGGAGTCACTCGCCAAGGAGATGGCACCGAAGGGTGTGCGCGTCAACATCGTATCACCGGGTCCGATTATCACCCCCGGTGGTGACGAAGTTCGCAAGACCATTACCCAAGCGATGGGCATTACCGACGAGCAATTCTTCGCTACGGTACCGCTCGAAGGCCGTGCCGGTAAAGCGCAAGATTTGGCGGAAGCAATCACCTTCCTTGTGTCGCAGAGAAAGACTCAGCAAGCCACTTGTTTTGCCGGGTCTTAACGGCAAACGTGTAATCGAGATGGTTCGGCGTGTCATTGTTCCGACAGGTGCCTTTGAGAAAGCGACATCCATCTTGTCGGCTATAGAAAATGCACCGCCTGTCGTTGAACTCGATAGTTTGACGGCTGGATAGCATTTATGGGCTATCGCCAGTATCTGTTGAACTGATTGAGTGCAATTGCTTTATCAAACTTGTGCAGGAGCCGAGATACAATTTACAGCAGATGGGCAAACTGCTTGCACGGCTGTGAATCAGGAGAAGGAAGTATGGATACGCATTTTTAAATACCTCATAAAAAAGAATAATAGAAACGCTGACTTGTGTGATCTCGCACTGCGCCAGACCATGAGTAGACTCTATCAATCTGCCTAAAAAGCGTCCAATACTACCTTTTTGTTGCGGCCATGCTTTTTGAGAATATCATCGGCTGTGGGCAGGGCTGATCACAGCCACGGTCTTATAAGGACTCAGCAGAGGAAAAGGCTAAAACGTATCTAATAAGTAGATTGTTATAGGTTAATATTTGAACTATTTAATCTGATTAATCGATACTAGACTGAGTAATATCTGAATTACACGAGATGTTGCTCATGAATACGATCCCTCAAGTTCGCCCATCCACCCGGCAAATCGTACATCGTACCAGCGGTCATCCTCACGGTCCGGTGACCCGACTGGTTTCACCGTCTGATCTGGGTCAACTGATCAAACCCTTTGTCTTTCTGGATCATGTCGTCCTTATTCCGCGTGAAGGCACGTTGTTTGGCCTCCATCCTCATTCTGGTATTGCGACGCTGACTGCGGTTCTGCATGGCAGCGTGACTTATGAGGAAACAACGGATCGATCTGGTGAGATCCACACTGGCGGCGTGGAGTGGATGCGCGCGGGCAGTGGCGTCTGGCACAAGGGCGGCGTCACAGGAACCGCGCCCATACGCGCTTTTCAGCTTTGGGTCGCGCTTCCACCTGCTCTGGAAAACTCACCGGCCGAAGGTCAATATCTTGATGCCGCTGATGTCCCGCAGGAAGGCCCTGTACGCGTGCTGTTGGGTCAGTACGGTGCAGCCAGAAGTGCGATCCGTGCACCGGAAGGCATTCATTATTTCCATGTTCAGCTTGTTGACGGCCAGTCCTGGACTTATCAGCCACCCTTTGATCACCGCGTGGCATGGCTCGCAGTCGATCAAGGGCAACTGCGTACTGGACTAGAAACAGTTGCCAGTGGCGAGGTCGCCATCTTTGATACGTCTTCACTTTCCATCGATGTTGTGGCCAATGGTGCCACTTCATTTGTGGTCGGTACTGCCGTACCTCATCCGTATCCACTGGCGCTGGGCCATTACTCTGTCCATACCAGTCAAGCCGCTCTCGCTCATGGCGAGGCGGAAATCCGTCGCATTGGTCAGCAATTGCGTGCCCAAGGACGTTTGTAATACCCACACTCAATGGCACTGGTCGCTGTGACCTGAGCCGAATCATCTGAAACAGGAGTAAACATCATGAGTATAGGCATTATTGGCGCAGGTGCGCTGGGTACTAATCTGGCCCGCGCTTTTGCAAAGGCCGGTATTTCCGCAACCATCTCAAACAGTCGTGGGCCTGAATCCCTTGCGGCACTGGTCCAGGAGTTAGGGCCGAACATTCAGGCCGGTACCACGGCGGAAGCCGCCGCACAGGACATTGTTTTCCTTGCCTTGCGCTGGGTGGACCTGAAACCTGTCTTGAGTGGATTGCCCGCATGGCATGGGCGCATCGTTATCGATGCCACCAATCCCGTCGAATGGATTGATCCAGCGTCGCCAGATGCGAATGATCCGAGCAATCCATTAGCTGCCTACGGCATCAAGGCAGTCAACCTTGGTGGTCGCCACCCCAGCAGTGTCGTTCAGGAGTTGGTGCCTGATGCGCGTCTCGTGAAAGCATTCAATCATCTCGACGTCCGTGTATTTGCAGAGCCTGAAGTGTCTGGCGGACAGCGTGTACTTTTCTATTCAGGGGATGATGCCGAGGCCAAAGCACAGGTCGGCAAGCTGATCGCCGCTACCGGATTCTTTCCTGTTGATCTTGGCGTACTGGATGTGGGTGGCCCACTGGCATCATTGCCGTTTGGGGCGCTGGCCGGTACCAGCTTCATCAAGATTTAAAGGAATTCTTTTGCTCATTGACCCTAACAGCCAGACCTCCGATTACAGATTCACCAGACTGCATGAATCATGAGCAAGCGTCATTCGGAATCAAACGAAAGTAACCCAAGTCAGGGTTATTTTTCGTTGGATGCGGCCTCATCTTCTGGTGACGGTTCAGAACTGAGCGAGCCTAAATCGGCCAGTGTTTCTTGAATAATTTCTGCGAGACGCAATGCGCCGGGACCTGCATAGTCGCGGTCTTTGAAAATGAGATAAAGCGTGCCGTAGCGTATGGCACCTTCTCGCAAAGGCAGCGGCTTCAGTTGTCCATTGGCCAGTTCAGTCAGGATTGTTCGTTCGGGAAACCAGGCAAAACCCAACCCCATACAGGCTGCGGCAATAGAGGTTGCCTTATTGCTGACCGTCCAGCGTTGTTCGGCACCCATCCAGATGATCGTTTCCAGCACATTTTTGCTCGCATCATCCCGGATGACCAATTGTCGATGTTTGCGTAAATCTTGATGTGTGAGCGGTCTGTCGAGTTGGTGTAGGGGATGATCAGGGTGTGCTGCCGCAATAAAGCGTTCAAGGGTTAAAGGGTCGCCTGCCATGCCCGGAGGGAGGCGGCCTGTGATCGCAAAGTCCACGCGACGCTCTCGTAAGGCTTCTTCCGTACCGCCCAATACCGTCTCAAATAGCTGCAGCCGGATCAGCGGATGCTCCGCAGCAAATCGCTCAAAAGCCCGCAGTAATAGCCATGTCGGAAATACGACATCAACGGCAATCCGTATCTCGGGCTCCCAGCCAGCCGCGAGATGTTTGGACGCATGCTCCAGCGTTTCGGCTTCCTCGACCAAAGCCTTTGCGCGCTGGTAGAGTACCTTGCCGATATCTGTCAGCTTGGCCTTACGACCCTCGATCTGAAAGATCCGGACATCCAGTTGCGATTCCAGCCGTTGCACGGCATAGGTCACTGAGGACTGTGATTTATACAGCCGTTCGGCGGCCTGCGCGTAGCCACCGGCCTCGACGACGGCAACCAGGGCACTCCATTGTTCCAGTGAGACTCGAGTCGCCATATATCGAATTAATTGACCATAATTGACTTGATGTTGTGCTATTTGATCGAAATACACAATTACATGACGTAAATATCGTACTGACTAAATGGGGTGACAAGGGTTTATACGGATGAGAAACATTAAATCAGTCATTGCTTGACTGACTGTAATATTGATTAAGTCGTTCGTTGTCTTAAATACAACGGAATTTCGTATATCGATTCTTGTGTCTACCTGCAACAGAGCGCTTCCGCAGACTTGTAGATCCATACAAGTCTGCGGAAAGATATTTTTTATTTAACCGTTTGTGAGGCTTGTTCGATCAATTTTGCGATGATACGGGGCTGTGATACATAGATTGCGTGACTACCTTTTACTTCAATCGTCGTACTGCCCGCACGCTTGGCCATAGATCGCTCAAGATCAGGATTGATCATGCGATCATTCGTTGCCACCGCGTACCAGCTTGGCTTGTTGTGCCAGGCCGCATTGGCAATCGGAGTTCCAAAGGCGCTCGCACTGACTGGCACCTGCGAGATGGCTAAAAAGTTTGCATCCGCTGCTGGTAGATCTGCTGCGAAGTCCTTGTGAAATGCAGACGGATTCACGATCAGAAAGCCTTCGCCAGCAGGAATCCCGCTATTGGCTGCTGGCGGTGTCTGGTGCTGCAAACCGCCTAACGTTTCACCGTTATCGGGTTGGAAGGCTGCAATATAGACCAGACTGCGCACAAGAGGATCACTGCCTGCCTCCGTAATAATGGCACCACCATAGCTGTGACCCACGAGAGTCACTGGGGCCTTCATTTGTGCAATCGCACGCTGGGTGGCTGCGACGTCATCCGCAAGAGAGGTTTCCGGGACCTGAACGACGGATACCGTATATCCATCGTGCTGAAGAATGTCTGCCACTGCGCGCCATCCGGATCCGTCAGCAAACGCACCATGGACGAGGACAACATTCCGGGTTGGTTCGGCAAAAGCGATGTGGGATAGAAGGAGTGTGGTTATTGCGGCAACTGATAATTTGGTAAGGTATCTCATGACAATTTCCCTTTCTGCGAGAGTTAAAGTACGGATGAACTTTACAAATAATCCTAATAGGATTAGGATTTCAATATAAAGCATTAAGGAGAAAAAATGCAAGCCTCATCCAGCAGTCGAATTCGCGTGACTACGGAGCGCCTAACCGACGCCGCGTGTGCGCTCGCTAATCGCTTGGGCTTCCATGCGATCTCGATGAACGAGCTTGCCAGTGAACTGGGTATCCGAGCACCTTCGCTCTATACGCATGTCTCGGGCATTGAGGAGGTCCGCAGACTGATCGCATTGCGGGGATTAAAGAATCTCCTCACCTGCCTTGACGCAATCCCACATGACCAAGACGGTCAAATACAGGCGCTGCTTGATGCCTATCGGAGGTTTGCACTGGATAATCCGGGGGTGTACAACGCCATATTGCCTACGCCGTCAGGCGATGACGTGGCTTGGCGCACAGCGATTGATCACATCAGAGCGCGAATTCTTTTGGCGCTTGCGCCTCTGGAGCTGAAGCAAAGTGACGTTATACATGCCCTGCGTGGATTGCGCAGTTTAGCGCATGGCTTTGTCTCGCTGGAGCTTTCTGGTGCATTGCTGAACCCGATCGGGAATGATGAAAGCTATCGTTGGCTGGTTGCACGTTACCTAGACGGTCTAGCTGGGCTGAGTGGTAACCATACGGATCCGCAATGAGATCAAGGTACCCCTCAAGTATGCTTATCGTCAGAAATGTCGATGAGCATACAGGGAACTGTCGTTTTCACTTAGCAAAAAAGTAATCAAAGCCTAATCAGCTAGCTGAGTAATCGATCCCTTATCGGACGAATAGAGTCTCATGTTAGATGCGCGTTGAAAAAGTCTTTTAGCTTAGCGATAGCAGGTCCCACATATTCCTCTTTGTCATAGAGGGCGACATGACTTGCACCTTCAATCCAATGCAACTCTTTGGGTGTTTGCGCCCGCTGATAACAGTCTACAGCCATCCACGATGTCACCCTACAGCCATCCACGATGTCACCGCTTCACGTCCAACGATGATTAGCAGTGGCCGCGGTGCGATCAGGTGTGTGGACTGGAAAGCATCAAAAAAAGTCATGCGATCAACACTGACCCACGGGATGAATCTTGTTGAGCGCGGATGCTGCCCACGCGGTGTACAATAGTATTCATAACCTTCACGACCGTATTCGCCACCTAAATGAAATGCCTCTTCGGATGAGCTTGGGAACAGTGAAAAAGTCTGTACAGCTTCACCACGTGCTTCTGCACTACGAGCGACGGCGGCTGCCTTGAGCATGCCCTGAAACACCTGTGGATCAAGCGTACCGTCGCCGCCGACACGAAAGTGAGCAGGTAGATCAGTGCCGCTGACCGTTGCAACTGCCTTGATCCTCTGGTCACCGGATGCTGCGGCAACAATGTAGCCGCCCGATCCACAAATCCCGAGTCCACCGATACGCTCTGGATCGACCAGATCGTCCCGGGTGGTGAGATAGGATACGGCAGCCTTAAAATCTTCGACCCGTTGAGCAGGGTCTTCCAAACCGTGCGGCTCACCCTCGCTTTCACCTTGATAGGCGGCATCGAAGGCCAGCGTGATAAAACCATGTTCAGTTAAGCGCTGTGCATAAAGACCAGCCGCCTGCTCCTTGACGCCACTGCCAGTATGACCGATGACGATGGCGGGGCGCGGACCGACTTTATGATCATCTGGAATGTATAGATGGGCTGCCAACTTCAGGCCTGCACTTTTAAATGTGATATCCGTCTTCATGGTGTTTCTCCAGATCAAATTTGATTGGGTGTGATATCTCCATCCGTAAAGGGATGCAGGAGATCCAGCGATGTGGATACGTTTATCGGATTGCTGATTGAGAACATAGAACGCCTTAAC
>JASLEL010000174.1 GCA_030151145.1 Aquirhabdus sp.
CGCCAGAGCCCGCAGCTCAGGCCCAAAAAAATAAAGCTGGTCCTCGTACAAGGACCAGCTTTATTTTCGCTCACGCAAGACACACTTTTTTTAAATCAGAGACGGAAGCATGTACTGATGTTCGTTCAGTCCAGCCTGTCGGGGAAAACAAACCTACTTGTCAAACATCACACTAACCGGATCGTATTACTCTGCCATTTCATCATATAACTGATTGAAGGCCATTGTCAGCTTATGGTCGGGGGCGAGGTGAATGAGTGGCTGATTTTTCAGATGAGACTCTTTCATGATGATCGAGCTGGGCAGCATGCTCTCAAAGACGGGCAGCCCCTGATCCTTGAGCTCCTGTACGACTTGTTGCGGCAGGGTGGCGCGACTCTGGAACTGGTTGACGACGACCCCTTCGACTTCAAGGCTCGCATTATGGTCGATCTGCGACTCTGCGACGTTCTGCAGCAGGGTCATCAGCGCGCGGGTCGAGAAGACGTCACAGTCAAACGGGATCACGACGCGCTCACTGGCGATCAGCGCAGACAAGGTATAAAAGTTAAACGCAGGCGGCGTGTCAATGAAGATCTCATCAAACAGACCATCCAGCGCGCGCAGGCTATCCCGCAGCTTATAGATCTTGTGCTTGCTTTCCAGTGCATGCTCCATCGCACCCAGCTCTGGACTTGCCGGGATGACGAGCAGACGCTCAAAGTTAGACGGATGAATATAAGCATCCAGTCCGCGCTCTTTTTGCTTGAGCAGACCGCCGATACCGCCCATCAGGCCTTTATTGGGCGTGGCAGCAAGGATCTCGGCAAAGAAACCGCCGATATTGGGTTCAAGAATCGGGTTATGCAGGCCATGGGTGGCTTTTTCGCCCAAGAGGTACTGACTGGAGTTGCACTGAGGGTCGAGGTCGATGACCAGCGTCCGCTTGCCACGTGCTGCGGCGATGGCCGCCAGATTGACCGTGATGCTGGACTTGCCCACGCCACCTTTCTGATTAAACACCACGCGACGCATAGCCGACTTCCTCTTTTTCCGTGCTTCATTGTCATGGATGGCCCGGCAGGTGTGTTACCCATCGCAAGGCCATGATCCGTCTTCGTTGCATGCCACTTCTGGGTCTATGCACGACCACCAGACTATAAAGGAATTTGCACCAGCGGCAAAGCTGCGCGGGCAGGTTTACGACCGATTAATGTCCCACAGGGGATATATAGATGTCAGCCGACGCCAGCGTATTCATCTTTATCCAAAGCCAGAAGCATGCCAAGCGGGATTTGGGAATGCCCACATGTTAAGGAATCCCCTACAACCCCTTCTGTAGACACTTTTTATATAGACGTGCCTGCCGCAGGCGCAACGATTGTCAGGCCAAAAGTAAGCAAAAGCCCTTTCTCGCACAAAACTCGCCATCCTTGGCTCGAACAGTTGTGCTCGGCATCCCTGCAAAGAGCAACAGCCAAGCACAAGCACACCTCAATCATTGATTGGCAACAGGTTTGTAATCAAACCTTAGTGCCGCGCACACTCTGGACTATCGACCGACTGACCCTGCCACTCATCCGGCGCATAAGCATGGATCGCCAGCGCATGGATCTGACCCTTTGATAGCAGGTCCCCTGCGGCCGCGTAGACTTTCTGATGACGCTGCACCAGACGCAGGCCCGCAAACACTGGACTGACGATGGTGAGTTTAAAATGGCTTTCTTTGCCTGGATAGTAGCCGCCATGACCGCTGGACTCATTGACGAGCTGCAGTACGGTCGGCGTCAGTTGCGCAAGACGGCTCGCAAGCTCGGTTTGTAAGGGCGCGGGTAAGGCGGTGGTCGAACTGGTCGGTGTCAGCGTGTCTGTCATGGCGGGATCATCTCAAAGCGTCATACGCGATTTATCTATCGCGATTTATCTATATAGTATAGCGCATCCCGCCACGCAAACCGCCTGCTATATATAGACAGCATGCGCAGCCGAGACACGACACACCAGCGCCTGTATGACTTCAGCCGCGCCCACGGGCAGCCAAGTAAAGCGGCGTCACCTGCGGCAGCAAGGCTTGAATGCGCGCATAGCGGTCGGCATTAGACGGGTGAGTGCTGAGGAATTTTGGTGGCTCACCAGTGCTCGCATTCGCCATCTTCTGCCAGAGTGACAGCGCCGCCTGCGGGTTGTATCCGGCACGCGCCATCAGCTCAAGGCCCAAGGTATCGGCTTCGGTCTCCTGCTCACGGCTATGCGGCAGATCAAAGCCGAGCTGCGCCGCCATGCCCACCGCCTGTGTCGCGCCATCCGACAGACCCGCTGCCGAAGCAAGGATACCCAAGCCCACCTGCTGCGCCATCTGCCGCGATACCTGCTCGCGACCATGCTCACGCAGGGCGTGCGAGATCTCATGACCCAATATCGCCGCGATCTCATCATCGGTCAGGCCCAGCTTGGTGATGATGCCGCTATAGACCATGATCTTGCCGCCTGGCATGCAGTTGGCATTCAGCTCGGGATTATTGACCAGATGCACCTCCCACTTCCACGTCGCCGCATCAGGGCGGAAGCGCGGCGTCTGCGCGATCAGGCGATTGGTGATGACCCGGAGGCGTGCGACCAGTGCAGGATTGTCATCCAGTTTGCCACTGGTACGCGCCTGCCCCACCGTCGAGGTGTATTGTTTGGCAGCCATATTATTGACCTCATCGCTCGACACCAGCATCAACTGCCGCCGATCCACACCCGTGACCCCGACCTGCGTGGTGTTGACGCAGCCCGCGAGACCGAGCATGCCAGCCAGTAAAGCGGCATATATACGGCGCGACTGCTTATTTTTGATTATCGACTCACTCATCACCACCCGCCATTATCCACAAAACACACAATTAACCCATATTGCAAATTTTGCAGGATTCAGGTGCAAAAAGCAGTAGCAGCAGTGTTAATACAATTGAGATATCCACCAGCGCTTTTGATCTTTTTCGCAGGGATGCTGAGCGCAACTGTCCGAGCCATGGATGGCGAGTTTTGCGCGAAAAAGGGGTTTTGCTTACTTTTGCCCAGTCAAAAGTAAGGCCTGCGGCAGGCACCCCCATTCACACCATCAAGCTCAAAAGCTATTTCCACAAGCACTCTTGCTTTTTTCGCTGGTGGCTTCCCGCACCTGTCCCTTGCCTCAGGGCTAAAGCAATGCTTTATCTCATCCTCAGGATGGCGGGCTTGTCAAAAAGAGCTGCGCGAAAAAAAGGGTTTGCCGACGATTGCCCAGTCAATCGTTGCGCCTGCGGCAGGCCGACCCACTAAAACCAAGAACCTCATGGCATGAGGCAACGACACTGCTGACCTCTTCGTCACAAGGCCATGATCGCAGACACGGTGGCGTGAGCACTTTCTATACAGCACATGGCTTTGACGCCTAGTTACTGAGCAACTTAAGGGCTTGTTGATTAATTTTTGTGTGATTAAACACTTTATTTCGAACTGGTGTTGACACACGTTTTTTTATCGCTACAATAGCCACACTTTCGCGGGAATAGCTCAGTTGGTAGAGCACAACCTTGCCAAGGTTGGGGTCGAGAGTTCGAGTCTCTTTTCCCGCTCCAAATATGAAAAAAGCCAGGACATCGTCACTGGCTTTTTTTATTGGTGTTTTTTGAGTGCTTTTACGGACGGCTTTGATCGGTTTTTTTACTGCTGCGTGGCTCTGATACCCCCACCAGACACAGGGGCAAGCCACGACGCCAGCCCCTGTGATCACAGTCCGGCAAGATATAGAGACGCCAGCGTTTTTTTGTTTTAGTATCGTGTCTTATCCGGGATTCCGGCTTATAATCCGACGCTCGGCCCAGAGGCCCGGTACATCCGGCGCTCAAAGCCAAAAAATACCGTATTCACCGCTTGTTATGATCATTTTTGCAGGAGTGATGACATGTCATCGCAGGGTACCGCTACTCACATTCAAGGTTCTTTAGTCGCCATTGTCACCCCAATGCTCGACGACGGTAAGCTTGATTATGAGGCGCTGACCCGTCTGGTCGAGTGGCATGTCGCAGAAGGCACCGATGGCATCATCGCGGTCGGCACTACTGGCGAGTCTGCAACGCTGGATGTGGTCGAACACGCCAGCGTGATCGAGCATGTGATCAAGGTCGCAGCCGGCCGCATCAGCGTGATCGCCGGTACCGGTGCCAACTCGACCCGTGAAGCCATCGAGCTGACCCACACGGCCAAGCAACTCGGTGCCGATGCCGCCCTGCTCGTCACCCCCTACTACAACAAGCCGACCCAGGAAGGCCTGTATCGCCACTATCGCACCATCGCCGAGGCCGTCGATCTGCCACAGATCCTGTACAACGTACCCGGCCGCACCGGTGTGGATATGCACAACGACACCGTCGTGCGTCTGGCAGCCGTACCCAATATCGTCGGGATCAAAGATGCAACCGGCGACCTGATCCGTGGCGAAGACCTGATCCAGCGTTTAAACGCCCTGCCCGGACAATCCGAGCGGCTGGCCGTATACTCGGGCGACGATGCGACAGCATGGCGTCTGATCGGTCTGGGCGCACGTGGCAATATCTCCGTGACGGCCAACGTCGCCCCGCGCATCATGCATGAGATCTGCATCGCAGCGCTGGAAGGCCGTGCCGCCGATGCCGAAGCCCTGAATGCACAGGTGGCCGTGCTGCATCAGGTGCTGTTCTGCGAGTCCAATCCGATTCCTGTCAAATGGGCCTTGCATGATATGGGATACATCACGACCGGCCTGCGTCTGCCGCTGACGGTACTGGCGGAGTCGTTCCAGCCGATCGTTCACGCAGCACTGCTTGAATCTGGCGTATTGTCTCGCTAGG
>JASLEL010000194.1 GCA_030151145.1 Aquirhabdus sp.
CAATCAGCCGGGTGTACCGCGTGTCGAGACGCGACTGTCAGTCGTGAATGGCGAGACACATCTGCACTTAACTCAAGCGCGCTATCTGCCAGTCGGATCGACGGGCGACAGCAAGGCACTGTGGGGCATCCCGGTCTGTATCCGCTATGGCGAGCTGGGCGTGGCTGTGGCACAGAGTCAGGTGCAGTGTACCCTGCTGGATCAGGCCGAGGGTGATGTGGTACTGAAGGGCGCTTCAAGTAAAGTCTGGTATATCCCCAATGCCGATGCGGCGGGCTATTATCACTTTGCCGAAGCCAAAGATGACTTTGCACGCTTGTCGACACAGGTCAGCAAGCTTGCCGATACAGAACAACTGGCATTTGCCGATGCCGTGTCGGCGTCCTACCAGCATGGCGATAGTGATGCCGTAGCGGTGATCGCAGCAGCGCGGATTTTGGCGGCTTCGCCCACCCGTCAGGTTGCAACGGCACTGATCCCGACCTTACGCTGGATCAACCGCTATAGCGTCAAGACCGATGCCGAACGTCAGCAACTGGCCAGCGTCACCCACGATCTCTACCTACCACGCCTGCAGCAGTTGGGCTATGTGCATCGTGCTGGCGAGTCGCAGGACGATACCCTGCTGCGGGCGAGTCTGGCAGACTTTCTCGGACTTGAGATCAAGCTGCCTGAGGTGCGGACGGCCTTGCTGGCACAGGCAGATCTGGCGCTAAAGGCGGGCAGTGATGGTCGCTTAAATCTGACGGCAGTGGAGCCTGAACTGCTGGGAACGATCTTGGCGGTTGCGGTACAGGAGCGCGGTACGGATATACAGCAGCACCTGATCGCAGAGCTGGCTCAGAACGTTGAGCCGACGCAACGGCAAGCGCTGCTGATCGGGATCGGCTCTGCCACCGATGCCACCGGCAAAGCGCGTGCGCGTGATCTGGCACTCGACAGTCATGTCAAGGTCGGTGAGCTACGGACTTTATTCCCGGCACTGCGTGACAATAGCGGCGACCGCGATGGTCTCTGGCAGTGGTTCCTGCCGCACAGCGATGCGCTGATCGGCCGGATCGGCGCTGGGTCGAGTGGTCGTCTGCCCAATATGGCGGGTGGCAGCGGCTGTAGTCAGGCCGATGCGGATCGTCTGACGGCGTTCTTTGAGCCGCGTTTGAAAACTTTGGTGGGTGCCGAACGCGGTCTGGCTCAGACCCGTGAAGTGGCACTATTGTGCAAGGCGCTAACGGATAAGCAGGACGCGGCAGTGATACTGAAGTAAGCCGATGTGACTGTGCATCAGATCAAGCCGCAGGGGACTGTCCTTGCGGCTTTTTGTATGAAAGGACGTTAAGCATTTTGACTCTAAGCATTTGACTCTGGATGCGCCGCCAATATGCCGCGTAGGAAGTCGAGATAACTGTGAAACGCCTGCCTGCCATCGATTGATAAACGCACGCGGGTACGCGGTTTTTTGCCGACAAAGTCTTTTTCGACCTCGATATAGCCGGCTTTTTCCAGCGTGTTAATATGGGCGCCCAGATTGCCCTCGGTGGTGCCGATCACCTGTACCAGCCGTACAAACTCGATTTGCTCGCCGGTAGGCAGGCCATTGAGCGCTGACATGATTTTCAGCCGCATCGGCTGGTGTATGACTTCATTCAGCTCTGCCATCAGACCCTCCGAAACCAGAATCCCGCCAGTATCAGCCCACCGCCGCCCAAGATCGCCATCCAGAGATTGAAATGATCGGCGAGTGTATAGAAGCCAATGACGGTGAGCAAGGCCATGACCAAGCCCGTCCACAATAGACGCGGGGCACGGCGATACAGCCCTAGATAGGCATAGATCAGCGCGATCAGGAGGGGGATCACCATCATGGCGGGATTGCGGCCTTGCAGTGCATGCGGGCCAAGCTGGCTTAATGCGCCGAAGACAAAGAAGATCGCGAGATTAAAGACGATAAATTGCAGGATGACGGACCACGGCGCACGCATGCCCGTCCTACGCTGATAGATCAGACCGATCAGTATACTGCCGCCGATGCCCAGCATCTCGATGCCCGACCAGAGTTCGCCTTGCAGTCGCGGCAGGAAGTAACTGCCATTCATACCGACGAGCCATAGTCCACTCCACAGCGTCAGATAGACCGACGGCTGAGCAAGGAGCCGCTGCCAGTTCAGCATCAGCGGCGCGATGAGTCCGATATCGGTCAGGATCAGCCATGCCGGATGAGCAAGGCCAGGCCAAAGTGCACTGATGCCATAGCCGGCACTCCAGATCGCACCCCAGAGGAGGAGATAGACCGAAGTCTGGCGATAGCGGTACAGCAGATGACTGCGCCGCTGCATGGTCGTGGCATCCGTGAGCAGTTGCTTGGCGTCAGCGGGGGTTAGCGACATGATGACATTCCTTTTACGCTGGGATCGGCATGTGGATGAGGCAAAGTCCGATGGTGGTCAGCATCAGAACTGTAACCATGAGAAAAAAACACAGTGAAATGAGCTCAATGACGCTGGATGAGTCGAGCCATGTCGGCATCATCCGTATGAGCTGAGGCTCGATGACGGTTGGTGATAAGACCTCATGCAGATCTATATGGGCAGTGACATGCAGGTGTAGCGTGATCGGGGTAGCGGTTGAAATTTTCATAAAGAGAACTCCTTTGTGAAAAGTACTCTATACTACAGAGTAAAATTGAACAAATGAACTTTTTATGACTTAAGGTGGGATTGATTGGATTAAATCAGAAGGAACATCAAAAGATGCCGCCTGACCCGAGCGGGCAGGCGGCATCTTTTAAACGAATTCAGTCACTATGAGGCTTTAAGCTCAGGAACTTCCATATTGCGTGCGGCATAGAACGCAGCGACAAACTGATTCAGTTGTCCCTGTTCAATCGCGTCGCGCAGCCCCTGCATCAGGGTTTGATAGTAGGCGAGGTTATGGATGGTACCCAGCATTGCCCCCAGCATCTCGCCAGTCTTGTCCAGATGATAGAGGTAGGCGCGGGTGAAGTTCTGGCAGGTGTAACAGCTACAGGCTTCATCCAGCGGACGCATGTCGTGGCGATACTGGCTGTTGCGGATACGCACGATGCCGGTGCTGATGAAGTAATGACCATTGCGCGCATTGCGGGTCGGCATCACGCAGTCAAACATATCCACCCCGCGACGCACCGCTTCAACGATGTCCTCAGGTTTGCCGACGCCCATCAGGTAGCGTGGTTTGTTCTCCGGCAGGCGGCGTGGCAGGTAGTCGAGGATCTTGATCATCTCTTCTTTAGGTTCACCGACCGACAGGCCGCCGATGGCATAGCCGTCAAAGCCGATCTCGGTCAGGCCTTCGAGCGACTCGCTACGCAGCTCTGGGTACATGCCGCCTTGCACGATACCAAACAGCGCATTGGGGTTACCTTCATGCGCGACCTTGCAGCGTTTGGCCCAGCGCAGAGAGAGCTGCATGGACATGCGTGCCTGCGCAAAGGTCGCAGGATACGGCGTGCATTCATCAAAGATCATGACGATGTCAGAATTCAGCACACGCTGGATTTCCATCGACTTCTCGGGTGAGAGGAAGACTTTGGAGCCGTCGATGGGCGAGCGAAAGGTCACGCCTTCTTCCTTGATCTTGGCGCCAAGGCTAAACACCTGAAAGCCACCCGAGTCGGTCAGAATCGGCTTGTCCCAATTCATAAATTTATGCAGGCCGCCATGCGCTTCGATGACTTCAAGGCCCGGACGCAGGTACAGGTGAAAGGTATTACCCAGAATAATATGCGCGCCGATCTCCTCGACGTCACGTGGCAGGATACCCTTGACCGTGCCATAGGTGCCGACAGGCATAAAGGCGGGTGTCTCGACCACGCCATGCGCCAAGGTCACGCGGCCGCGACGGGCGAGGCCGTCTTGGGTGATTTTTTCAAAAATCAGCGGTTTAACGCTTGAGGCTGGTGGCATCTCTGGAGCTTCAGGCTGGATCACAGCGGTCATGGGGTTTTCCTTTCAATATCAGGTTTACATCAGGCCTGCATGGATAGGCTAGGCGCATCGGAATTCGGATTTATCCCAGTATAGGGTGGTCTACGCGGTCGATCAGCATGGCGTCACCATAGCTAAAGAAGCGATAGCGGGCATCAATCGCATGTTGATACGCCTGCATGATCCGCTCACGGCCAGCCAGTGCCGATACCAGCATCAGCAACGTCGACTCGGGCAGGTGAAAATTAGTCATCAGTCGGTCGATCACCGCAAAGCGATAGCCGGGATAAATAAAGATATCCGTTTCACCGGCCCATGGGGCAAGCACGCCACCATGGGCCCGTGCCGCACTCTCGAGGGCTCGGGTCGCCGTGGTCCCAACGGCAATGACTTTACCGCCACGCGCATGGGTATCCTGCACGGCAAGCACCGTCTCGACGGGGACATCACCCCACTCCGAGTGCATCACATGATCCTGAATCTGATCGGCACGCACCGGCTGAAAGGTCCCTGCACCGACATGCAACGTGACATAGGCGATGTGTATACCGCGATCCTTAAGGCGTGTCAGCAGTGCCTCATCTAGATGCAGACCCGCAGTGGGTGCCGCGACACTGGCGGCCTTGGCCGGATCATGAAAGACCGTCTGATAGCGCTCGTCGTCGCTTGCATCGGCTGCACGGTCAAAATAGGGCGGAATTGGTAATTCGCCATAGGCATCAAGGGCTGGCAGGATCGGCTGATCAAACTCAAGGATAAATAGCGCGTCTTGTCGTCCGTGTACCGTCGCCTGTAGCTTGCCGTCAGCAAAGCTTAAGACCGCGCCGGGCTTGGGGCTGTTGCTGGCGCGGACATGCGCGAGTACATGTGTCTGATCCTGTATGCGCTCGACCAGCACCTCAACCAAGCCGCCACTACTCCGGACGCCATGCAGACGGGCCTTGATCACGCGGGTATCGTTCAGGACCAAGAGATCGCCGGGATTCAGCAAATTCGGCAGATCGCGGACCTGCTGATCCTTCGTCTCACCATCCGCACACAGATGCAAAAGCCGGGCATCACTGCGACCCGGTAGGGGATAGCGGGCGATCAGCTCATCAGGCAGATGGTAGTGAAAATCAGCGCGTTGCATAGCAAATAAACAATTGGTCAGGCAAAGGGCGCATATGATAACAAAAAAGCCCGACGCCGAGGAGAAAGACTTGACACAAAAAACTTTGACGGTATGATGTCCGCCACAACGTGTGTTATGCGCCTGCCGGGGTGGTGAAATTGGTAGACGCGGTGGACTCAAAATCCACTGTCAGCGATGACGTGTCGGTTCGAGTCCGACCCTCGGCACCATTTAGATGCATACCTTGTTGTCCAGATTGATAAAAAAAGCCCTCAAGTTTCTTGAGGGCTTTTTTTATGGTTGGATTTTGATGTGTAGATGATTACACATTCAGGCGTTGCAGGGCTTCCACGCGCTCATCAATCGTTGGATGTGTGTGGAACAGTGCCGCAAGGCTAAAGCCTTCTTCGCGACCGGAACTGATGGCAAAGGCTTTCATTTCCTGTGGCATCTGATCGGGCATGTCCTGTTCCTGCTTTAAGCGCAGGAGCGCATTGATCATGGCACCTTTACCGGCGAGGCGGGCACCGGCTTCATCAGCGCGGTATTCCCGCAGACGCGAAAACCACATTGTGATGGCCGAAGCGGCGATTCCGAGGACGATATCCATCACCATGCTGGTGACGAAGTAGGCGATCCCTGGGCGGTCGCTCTCGTTACGGAAGACATTACGGTCCACAAAGTCGCCGATGATGCGGGCAAAGAACA
>JASLEL010000213.1 GCA_030151145.1 Aquirhabdus sp.
AGCGTGGGGTGGCTGCCGCAGGCGTGGATTGGGATTTTGATGTGATCTCACAGTCTGCGCCCAAGGAGTCGACCTTTATCTTTGGTTGGGGCAGCAAGGGCGGCCTGCCTGATCCGCTGTCGGTGGTGACTCCAGATGCGGCGCGCTGTATCCCCGATGCGCAGGCGCTGATCGGACTGGGGCAAGTAGGCTGGGTACCGGTTTCGCCGCCCATGCACCCTAACAAGCGTGTGCAGTCGCAGCAGTTCAGCAAAGGCCGGACCGGCAGCATGACGCTGTATAGCGGCTCTAAGGATCATTGCCTGCACTTTATCTATGTCACGTCTGGTACGGCGACCTTTATCCCCGGATCAGCGTCAGCGACAGATCCCAAAGCCAGTGCGGCGTCAAAATCAGCGCCTGCACCAAAACAGACCGATCCGAAACCTAAGCCTGCAAGCCATGCCGCCGTAGCGCTACGCTGATCGGCTGATCGGTGATAAGTCATGCGTTGCGGTCGGCTATTTTGTATAAAATATGCTTCGTTGCGCGTGCACACTATCAAGCCGGGTTTAAAAACGGCATACTTCATGCTTTGCAGTTGCCAGACATGCCGTATCCAAGTTCAGACCATGTGGGTCTGGATTTTTTATGGGGTGTCATCAGTGAATGAGGCCGTTTTATCGCAAGACGCACGTCTGATTTTTGGGCAGACGTGAGCGTTCAGGAAGTTGAGAATTCGTGGATATTTTTATTCAGCAGCTGGCCAATGGCTTGATCATCGGCAGTATTTACGCGCTGATTGCGCTGGGCTATACCATGGTGTATGGCATTTTGGGCCTGATCAATTTTGCCCATGGCGATGTGGTGATGGTGGGTGCCATGACCACCGTGACCATCCTGTCGGCATTGATCGGATTTAATCTGGGTATTCCGCCGTCGTTATTGCTGGTCGTTGCGGTGCTGTGCGCGCTGCCGGTCTGCGCGCTGTTGGGCTTTAGTATCGAGCGCATCGCGTATCGGCCTTTGCGCCATGCACCACGGCTTGCCCCGCTGATCACCGGGATCGGGGTGTCGATCGTACTGCAGAATCTCGCCATGATGATCTGGGGGCGCGGCTATCAGCGCTTTCCTGAAGTCCTCGTCAGCGATCCCTATACCATTCTCGGCGCACGGATCACCACCTATCAGGTCTGGACCTTCATCCTTGCCATCGTGCTGATGCTGGGCCTGTGGTTGCTCGTGCAGCGCACCCGTCTGGGACGGGCGATGCGCGCCACTGCGCAGAGTGACCGCGTCGCACAACTCATGGGCGTGAATGTCAACCGCGTGATCAGCAGCGTCTTTATGCTTGGCTCAGGCTTGGGCTGTGTGGCAGGCGTGATGTATACCGCCAGCTACGGTCAGGCCAGCGCCACCATGGGCTTCCTCCTGGGTCTGAAAGCCTTCTCGGCAGCCGTGCTGGGCGGCATCGGCAATATCCGCGGTGCAGTGTTGGGTGGCTTTGTGCTGGGTGTGATCGAGGCGATGGGCGCAGGCTATCTGTCGGACTGGACCGGTGGTCTGATGGGCAGTGAGTACAAGGATATCTTTGCATTCCTCGTCCTGATCGCGGTGCTGATGGTCCGTCCATCCGGCTTGCTCGGCGAACGTGTGTCGGAGCGTGCCTGATGAAGACCGTCACCGCTCAGCGTCATATCGCAAGCTCATCCACCTCTAAAAAAATCGCTTTTGGTCTCCTGACGGTCGCCCTGATCCTGATGCCCTTCGTGCTGGGTCTGGCGGGTCCGTCGTGGGTACGCACGGCTGACTATGCCTTGCTCTACTGCATGCTGGCGCTAGGGCTCAATATCGTGGTCGGCTATGCGGGTCTCTTAGACTTGGGCTATATCGCTTTCTATGCGCTCGGTGCCTATATGGTCGCGGTGCTGGCGTCGCCACATCTCAATATGCATGTCTCGCCGTGGCTGCTGATCCCCATCGGGGCAGGCTTTGCGGGCTTGTTTGGCGCGATCTTGGGTGCGCCGACACTCAAGCTGCGCGGGGATTACCTCGCGATTGTAACCTTGGGCTTTGGTGAGATTGTGCGGCTGTTCATGCAGAATCTCGACCGCCCGATCAATATCACCAACGGCACCCAAGGCATCAGTGGCATCGATGGCCTGTCGCTGTTCGGCAACAATTTCGGCTCGGGCTTTGATCTGTTTGGCAGCCATTATAATGGCGCCTACCTCTACTATTATCTCTTTCTCGTCTTGGTGCTGATCATCATCAGCGTCTGTATGCGCCTTGAGAATTCGCGCATTGGTCGCGCGTGGGTCGCGATCCGTGAGGATGAGCTGGCTGCCAAGGCCATGGGCATCAACACCCGCAATATCAAACTCTACGCCTTTGCCATGGGTGCCAGCTTCGGCGGCGTGGCGGGTGGTATGTTTGCCAGCTTTCAGGGCTTCGTCGATCCGACCAGCTTTGGCCTGATGGAGTCCATCATGGTGCTGTGTATGGTGGTGCTGGGCGGTATGGGCAATATCGCTGGTGTGATCGTCGGTGCTGTACTCCTGACCCTGACGCCCGAGGCGCTACGTGCCGCGATCCATCCGCTGCAGGATGCGCTGTTTGGGCGGCAGGTGGTCGATCCGGATAATGTGCGCATGCTGATCTTTGGTCTGGCGCTGGTGGCGATGATTCTGTTCCGTCCTGAGGGCTTGATTCCTTCGCGTCGTCGCAAGGAGGAGTTTCACCATGACTGAGCACATCCGTGAGCACGTGGTCGGCACCCATCCTATGCTGGAGTTTCAGGACATCAGCAAGGCCTTTGGCGGCGTGCAGGCGCTCAAGAATGTCTGCCTGCAGGTCGAGCAGGGCTCGATCCACGGTCTGATCGGGCCCAATGGCGCGGGCAAGACCACGCTGTTTAACGTCATGACCGGCATGTATCAGGCCGATGCAGGCGTCTTTATGCTCGACGGCGAGCATGTCAGCCTCAAGACCAGCCCGCAGGCGCTGGCAAAAAAAGGCGTGGCGCGCACCTTTCAGAATATCCGTCTCTTTAACGAGATGACCGCGCTTGAGAATGTCATGGTCGGTCAGCACAGCCAGACCAAGACCGGTCTGGTCGGCGCAATCCTGCGCACGCCAGCGGCACGTCGTGAGGAAGCCGCGATCCGTAGTGAAGCCCTGCGTCTGATCGAGTATGTGGGTCTGTCGCGTGAAGTCGCCTGTCGGGTCGCAAAGACCTTGTCCTATGGTGATCAGCGCCGTCTGGAGATTGCCCGTGCACTGGCACTCAAGCCGCGTCTCTTGGCGCTGGATGAGCCTGCGGCGGGCATGAATCCGACCGAGACCGCGCAGCTGCAAGACCTGATCCGCCGCCTGCACGCGGATGGCATGACCATCGTGCTGATCGAGCATGATGTGGGCCTGATGATGCGGCAATGTGATCGTATCACCGTACTGGACTTCGGGCAGAAGATCGCCTGCGGGACACCCGATGAGATCCGCCATGATGAAAACGTCATCCGCGCTTACCTAGGCGGCGATGCCGTCAGTCATGTGGGGAAATGACATGAAGATCCATCACGGCCGAGCCGTGTGCAAGACAGCAGGAATACCACAATGACCACAGCAAGCACGACGACAGCGACAGGCATGGCAACCGCCAACGGCATGGCGACCATGACCGCACCGTTGCTTGCGGTCGAAGGTCTGCAGGTCCGCTATGGCAATATCCATGCGGTACAGGGGCTGGACCTGAACGTACAGGCGGGCGAGCTGGTCTGTCTGATCGGTGCCAATGGCGCAGGTAAGAGCTCGACCTTAAATGCCTTGGCGGGCCTGATCCCGTCTACGGGCGTGGTGCGCTATCAGGGGCAGGAAATCCACAAGCTTGCCAGCCATCAGCGCGTCAAGCAGGGTCTGGCACTGGTGCCTGAAGGCCGCGGCGTCTTCCCCAAGATGACCGTGCTAGAGAACCTGCAGATGGGTGCCTATCTGCATGCCATGCAGCCCGATGAGCTGGAGGCGGTCTTTACGCGCTTTCCACGCTTAAAGGAGCGTCAGAACCAGTTGGCAGGCACCCTCTCAGGCGGTGAACAGCAGATGCTGGCGATTGGTCGTGCGCTGCTGTCGCGGCCCAAGCTTTTGCTCCTGGATGAGCCGTCGATGGGTCTGGCACCGCTCATGATCGAGCTGATTTTCCAGACGCTCTCCGAGCTGAAATCCACTGGCCTCTCCATGCTGCTGGTCGAGCAGAACGCGCGTGGTGCGCTGCAACTTGCGGACCGCGCCTATGTGCTGGAGCATGGCGAGATGACGCTGACCGGTAGCGGCAGTGAGCTCCTGCAGGACAGTCGGGTACAGGCGGCCTACTTGGGTGCCGGGATCGAGGCGGAGGTTTAAATGAGTAGCGATATGAATACCCGGCCGGTGGATGAAATCAGCCTAGCTGACCGCAAGATCATTTACCGTGCACGGCGCGGCCTCAAAGAGCTGGATTATTATTTTGATCCTTATGTGCGCGAGCACTTTCTCAAAGCTGATACGGCGGAGAAGGCTGACTTTGCTGTGCTGATCGATCAGGAAGATCCTGATCTGCTCGACTGGTTTATGGATGTCACGCCACCACCGCCTGAGCTGGTCGCGATCATCCAGCGCCTCAAGTCCTTACGGACGCCTTAAGCCATGGCGGTTGCGACCACACTACAATCCAGTCATATGGCACGCTACTGGCAGGGCGGGGTGTTTGTCGCCTTGCTGGCGCTGCT
>JASLEL010000242.1 GCA_030151145.1 Aquirhabdus sp.
GGCCGGGATTGCAACCGCCCCGGTTGGCATCTTTGCCCTCCTGCTCTCACCCATCGTGGGCAAGAACCTCAACCGCATCGACCTGCGTCTACTCTCCAGTGTGTCCTTTGTCGTCTTTGGTATTACAGCCTACTGGCTGTCGACCTTTAATCTCGATACCTCGCTTGCGCATCTGTTCCCGCCGCGTCTCTTGCAAGGGGTGGCGATTGCCTGTTTTTTTGTCCCGATCAACTCCATCATCATCTCGGGCATTACCCCGGACAAGATGGCGGCGGCGGCAGGTCTGGCTAATTTCTTCCGTACGCTGTCAGGCAGCTTTGGAACTGCACTGGTGATCCTGATTCTGGATCATCGCTCCAAGGCGCATCAGATCCGTCTGGGTGAGAATATCTCGACCACCAACCAGCCTTTTGTCGATTATTTCAATGGTCTGCGGGCCACGGGATTATCGACCGATGCGGCTTACGCACAGATCCAGAATCTGCTCTCCCAGCAGAGCCTGATGATGGCGGCGCGCGATATCTTCTGGGCCTGCTCGATCTTGTTTATCGTCCTGATCGGGGTGATCTGGCTGACCAAGCCGCCGTTTACCAGCAGCGCTGGCGGTGGTGGGCATTGATCCGCAGGGAAACCATGGCCTCGACGCCCTAAACAAAAACCCCAGACTTATTCCAGTCTGGGGTTTTTTCATGGTGTACTGCATCTCATCGTGCACTGATTCACTTGGTGCTCAGCTAACGCAAGCGCATCGACTCATGCCAGTGTCGTCAGCGAAAACCAGAATTGCTCAATTTTTTGTGCCATCGCCGTAAAGTCATCGATACTGACCGGCTTGACGATGTAGCTGTTGGCGTAGAGCTTATAGCTGGCCGTCACATCCTGCTCGGCGGAGGAGCTGGAGACGATCACGACCGGTATGTGACGCAGATCCTGCGCAGTTTTGATGGTGCTTAAGACCTCAAGACCACTGATTCGCGGCAGATTTAAATCCAGCAGAATCAGGTCAGGCTGCTGCATGTCCGCAAACTCCCCTTCCTTCTGCAGCATCGACAGTGCCTCTTCGCCGCTCCAGGCAAAGGTGAGCTCATGCGTGACCTGCGTCATGCGAAACGCACGCTTCATCATGATCATGTCCGCCAGATTATCTTCGACAATCAGGATGGATGCGGGGCGATTTTTATGTTTGACGGATTCTATCGCCATTTCATCATTCCTTTACGTCCGACATGATGGTAAACCATACCGTAGAGCCTTTGCCCTTGCTTGAGCTGATCCATATTTTACCCCCGTGATTCTCCACGATTCTTCGACAAACTGCCAGCCCCATACCGGTACCTTTGATCTCATCCCAGTGATGCAGGCGACGGAATGGTTCAAAAACCGTCTGCAAATACGATTCATCGATACCAATGCCATTATCCGTGACCGAAAAGAGTAATTCACCGGGCTGTTTCTTAACAGCGATATGCACCTGCGGCACCTGTCCTTTAGGCTGATATTTGATCGCATTGGTCACCAGATTCTGCAAGAGCCGCATAAACTGACTGGGATTGCCCATAAATACCGGCAGCGGATCTACCGTGAGCACGGCCTGTTTTTCGCGGATCAGCTCGATCAGATTTTCCCGGACCTCTTTTAGGACCTGATCGCCTTTGACTTCGACTTTCTCGATATTGCCGCGGTCCAGTCGTGCATAAGCCAACAGGTCACGGATCATGACGCGCATCCGCTCACTGCCCTGATGGATGATGGTCAGGTAAGTCTTGCCATCCTCATCCAGTTGCGGGGCATAGTCGCGCAGCACCAGATCACTAAAGCCGGAAATCATGCGTAGCGGCTCCTGCATATCATGAGAGGCCACATAGGCAAAACGCTCAAGCTCGGTATTCGAGTCTGCCAGCTTGTTGAGCAATTCCTCGCGCTCGGTGACATCACGTGATGTGCCGAGCAGAAACATCTCACCGTCTTCATTATAGAAGCGTACTTTCTTGGTCAGCATCGTCCGCTTCTGACCATTGGGCAGCAAGATCTGCTCGAGCGCCTCGGACCGTCCTGTCTCAAAGGCTTCACGGTCCTTGGCCTGCAACATCTCGGAGATCGCTCCTTCAAACATCTCAAAGGTCGTGGTCCCCACGATGTGATTGTGCGACGCCTGCGGATAGATTTCATAGAAGCTGGCATTAGCCTCAATGATCCGTGACTGCGCATCTTTGACGAAGATCAGATCCGGGTTGGTCTCCTGAATCAGATGCTGGAATTTCTGCGCCGACAGCAATTTACGATTGGTGATGCGCAGATGCTCTTCGCGCTCCGCCAGCACACGCTCCATCGCCTTGCGTTCCGTAATATCCTGAATCTGCGCGATGAAGTATTTGAACGATCCGTCCTGATTGCTGACCAGCGTGACACCGAGCAGAACCCAGATGGTATTGCCGTTTTTATGAAAATAGCGCTTTTCAAGCGTATAAACCGGTATCTGGCCAGCCAGTAGCGCCTCCAGTAACTCCAGATCTTTACTCAGATCATCAGGATGAGTGATGGCCTGAAAATCGGTCTGCTGCAACTCGGCTTCGCTATAGCCGATCAGCTCACACATCGCCTCGTTGACCCGCAGCCAGCGTCCGTTTTCGGACACCAGCGCCATACCGATCGACGCATGCTGCATCGCAAGGCGGAAGGTTTCTTCACTGGTCATCAGATCACGCGAGGTAATCCGCGCCTCTAGCACGGCACGTACCGTCAGGGCCAGCAAGACCGAGATCAGCAGGCCACCAACCAGCACAAAGCTGGTCAGATTGCCCAGTTGGGTATTCACAAACTCCTGCGTCGGTGTGACCCGCACTTCCCAAGTCTGATCATATAGATGCAGGGTGTTGGATACGGACAACGACTGGGCCAGCACGGCATGATTCTGCGTGCGTGAAAACAACGGCTTGCCATTGACCAAAATCTCTGCGGCAAAACGGCTGGTCAGCTCAGGATCCAGAATCTTGCCAAAGAAATCCTCGATACTAAATACCCCCACCAGAAAGCCATCAAAGTGATTGTGTGCATATACAGGGGCAAAGGCATACACAGCGGGATGCCCCTCGGCATCCGGCAAGGGGGACAGCAGCGTCAAGCTGCGATTGTCACGCGCGCGCTGCAGCGCCTGCATGCCATTCGCATCAAGCGACCATTGGCTACCGATCACCTGTTCATTGCCGTGGGTCGGCTCCACCCACTGGACCGTGCCCTTGGGGTCAGCCCACTGCAGAACCTTCAGGCCGACATCATCATTCAATAGATTGGCCGCATCCTCCTGCCAAAGCCGGTAAGGCGTACCGCCCTCTGCTGCCCAGCGGTCAGCCATCCGGTTGATAGACGACAGATGGTCACTGACCTGCCCTGCAAGCAATACATTTATTTTGTTGGATTTTTCAGAGACAATATTTTGAATGTAGTCTAATTCCCGTTGTTTCAAAATAATCGTAAACCCGACCATCGCCATGCCGGACAGCAAAAAAATGATGGTCGGCAAGACCAGTTGCCGCTCCTGAGCAACCCATTGCTCAATATCCCGGTCACGCAGCATGACCATCATCAGAAACAGGACAAACAATCCGGTAAACATCAGACCACCGACCAGCACAAACAGCGCCGTGTCGTTATGCGTCTCACGCTCAAATGCCGGCAAGCCACTCCAGACCACCAGCCACTTGCGCTGCATCACCTGCAAGGTGCGTGTACTGGTAAATGTCGCAGCCCCTTGCTGATGATCCGTACGGCTGGAATACACCAGCGACTGCGGACTCGGCTGGTCACCATCATAAATATCGATACTGATGAGGGTGCCCTGACTTTTGGTCAGATCACGCAGCAAACGACTGGCAATAAAAGGCGCATACACCCAGCCGCGCAGGGCTGCACGCCGGGCAGTAACCGTATTTAAAGGCAAGCCTGCACGATAGACCGGATGCATCATCAGGAAACCCGGTGAATGCGCCATATCCTGCACCAGCTCGACCGGTTTGGTGATCACAGGCTCTCCGCTATCACGTGCAAGATTGGCGGCTTCCAGACGGTTTTTTTCAAAGGCGATATTGAGGCCGAATGCGGCACGATTGCGGTACCACGGTTCGACGAAGGTCACAATGTCATAGGGAGGTGTGCTGGATTGCGGATGGACGGTCAACGCCGACCCATCGCGCAAACGATGTGCCGCCAAAAAATCCGGCAACTGACTTTGCGATACGGACGAGATCCAGCCGAGGCCAATGATTCCGGGGAAGTTGTTTTGGATATCGATGGTCTGCACATAACTTTCCCAGTCCGGCCCGGTAAGCTCAGGTCGACTGCGGATAAACGCCTTAGCGCCCAGCAGGGCGTAAT
>JASLEL010000248.1 GCA_030151145.1 Aquirhabdus sp.
AACCGTATTGCCATTGGTGAAATACCAGTCAGACACACGCGAAGCCATATCACGCGCCGCACGCGAGCTGCCACCCTGAAAGATTTCTGGATGTGGTTTCTGCAGCGGCTTGGGCTTTAAGGTGTAATTATGGAAGCGGTAAAAGTCACCGTTAAAGCTGAAATTATCCTCGGTCCAGATGCCCTTGAGTGCGCGGATAAACTCCTCGGAGCGACGATAGCGCTCATCATGTTCCAGCCAGTATTCACCGATCGCGGTGAACTCGCCTTTAAACCAGCCACTGACGATATTCACCGCCACACGGCCATTGGTGAGCTGATCGATGGTCGCCAGTTGTTTGGCAGCCAGTGTCGGATTCCACGGACCCGGCAGGATGGCGGCGATGACTTTGAGCTTGTCGGTCGCCGCCAGAATCGCATGGCTAAAGGCCACTGACTCATGCTGGTACTCCGCACCGTAGCCCGCGGTAAAGCGGATCTGGGTCAGCGCATAGTCAAAGCCACTCTTCTCGGCGGCCTGCGCAAGCTTGCGGTTGTAGTCGATGCTCCAGTCGGTGCGCTGCTCGATATTGCTGACGACGAGGCCGCCGCTGACATTGGGCACCCAGTAGGCGAATTTGACCGGATCGTTGGAAGTAACCTGAGACATGATGGGATTCCTGTTTTTAAAAGTGAAAGTTAGGCAAATCGTTAAAGATTGACGACATGGGGGGTGGATGAATGGGTTTCGCTGGTCTTGCGATGTGTATCAGTTGAACTGGCTACAGCACCATGCAGCGCCTGATCGGCGGCATGCAGACTCGGCACCTGAGTAGACGGCAGCACGGATGGCTGATTGACGGGTTTATTCAACTGCACATGGGTCTGATGCTGAAAGAAACTGGCATCATCACGTACAGGCGTCGTCGCGGCATAACGCAGCACCGGCAGGGCGCGGGCGACGGCGAGCTTGATGCGGTCTTTCAGCGCCGGGCTCGTCACCTGATAGTGGGCAAAGTCCGCATCGGTGGCATACACCCCAATCGGCAGCGTCTGCGCCTGAAAGAAACTAAACAACGGACGCAACTGATGCTCCAGCACCAACGCATGGCGATCACTGCCACCCGACGCGGCGAGCAGCACCGGCACATCCGCCAGCGCAAACTGATCGACAAAGTCGAACAGATGCTTAAACAGCCCGGTGAATGACGCACGATAAACCGGCGTCCCGACGATCAGCGCATCGGCACTCTCAATGGCTTGCAGTGCCTGCTGTACCGCTTGCGGGAGCAAATCCCGGCTCACGACACCGCCCAAAAGACTACCGATTTCACTGAGCTTGATGTAATGAATCTCAAGCGGCAGCGCCTGCTCAAGGTCAGCCAGAATGGCATTGAGCAGTCCTTCGGTCTTGGACGGCGCATTCAGGCCGCCTGAGACCACGGTCAGTTTGAGGGGACGCGTTGATGCGGCTTTGGACAATTCGGCATGGCTCATGAGATGTACTCCAAAATCAAAAACAGCATGGATGTCATGCAAGATGACTTCTATTACGCGAAATCCATGCCATATTATTTTTAATAGTTAAAACAATAAATTAAATAAAATTAATGCTTGTACTGTTGCCACAGCAACCCCGTTTTTGCTGAACTGGTGTTGCTGTGGCAACAGTCAACATTCACAACATCACTTGGATAAAAACACCCGACCCGGTGGATACCGGATCAGGCGTCTGGGGGATTGGGCTTAAAAAACCTGCAGCAGGCGCAGATTGATCTGGTTGTTATCCTTAAAGCCGTTCTGCACGGCGATGTCCTTACCATAGGTAAAGATCACTTGCGTCTTGTCGGATGCCCAGAGACCCGTACCGATCCAGAATTTACTCTCGGTCGTGGCATCGGAGGTCACGCCGTTCTGCTTGGTGTCACCGCCGTTGATATAGGCAAAACCTGCGCGCAGGTCGGCCTTGGGCGTGATGAAATAGCGGGCATTGGTTTGTAGCTCATAGCCGGGTTTCTGCGTCAGGGTGCCGCCACCCACCGCATCAGTATTGTGACCGTAGAAGGTCACATCGCCAGCGATATCCCATGCCACATTGGGAGCCAGACGGGTCGAAAACGCCGCCTGCAGATTGAGCTTGTAGCGGTTCTGCCCGATGTTCAGCGCATTGCTGCTGTTGTAGTCGCCGGTCGGCAGGAACAGGTATGGCGTGACCCCGAGGAAGGTGTGGTTCTGCGTGTCATTGATCAGCCAGGTCGGGATGGCGAGGATGATATCCCCAAGCCCGCTGGCTGTGCCAAGCCCGCTGGCATCGTTGGTGCAGGTCTCATGCCCGAACGGAATCAGGATCTGCGGCAGCGTCAGCACGCCGCCGATATCGGTGTAATGCACCAGACGCGCAATGCCAAAGTCGGTATTCAGGCCGTTATTGCCCGGGGCCTTGTGGCTGCCCTGATACAGGCTATTGTACTGCCCGTCCTGCAAGTACAGCAGGCCCAAGGTGGTGCCGGCCGGTGCGGTGTCATAGTCACCGGCATCGAGATCGACAGCCTGCGCAGCGGTGGTTACCAAGGTGGTCGCCGCGATCAGCGCCGCCGGTAAAAGTTTCTGTTGCAACATGAGGTATCCCCAGATTTAAAAAATAAAAAGCACCATCCAAAACCACCATAAAAAAACGTTATTCGCCGCCCGCTTCAAACAGCTCCAGCGGCAGGCCGACCTGCCCCTTGCCGATCCACTCACGAGCGATGTTGTTGGACGGGCCCATGCCGATCCCGGCACGTGCATCGCGAAACAGACGCTCCAGTACGCCGCGCTTGTAGCCGTAGCCGCCGCTGATATCGAGTGCGAGCCTTGCGACTTTGTTGGCGACCTCGGCGGCATGGACCTTAAACTCAGTCAAAGGCAACAGGATCTCCCCTTGTGGACGGCCTGCAGCTTCGAGTTCATTGAGCTGGCGAGCGAGGTCTGCCTGCCACGGACCGAGGCTTGAGACCAGAATCTTGGCCTCGCCGATCTGCTGGCGCAGGACCTGATAGTCCGAGAGGCTGCGGTTGAAATCCTGATGGGTGGTGCGGGTCGCGTATTTGACGACTTCCTCGAGTGCTGCCCGTGCCACGCCATGCCAGACGGCACCGAGACCAATCAGATAGACCGGCGATACGCCGTGGTAGATGATGTCCTTGCCTTGGTTCTCATCGCCTAAGCGGTCTTTGTTCGGCACATGGACGTTCTCGTAGCGGATCGGACCGCTATGGTTACCATGCACACCCAGCGCCTCCCACGTCCCGGCTTGGATACCCGGCACCTTGCCATCGACAATAAAGAAAGAAATTTCCGTCGGGCCCTTGGCACCCGGCGTACGGGTCTGGACGAGGTAGTAGTCGGCCTGACCTGAGCTCGTCGTGAAGGATTTTTCGGCATTGATCAGGTAATCCTCACCTGATCGAGAAGCCTCGCTAAAGTTAAACCACCAGTGACCACCGGAGGCTTTTTCACTGGTCGAATAGGTGCCGACCAGACCATCACGCGCGGTCTTGAGCCAACGGGCTTTCTGGTCATCGTTACCGTAGAGCTGGATGGTCTTGAAGGCACCGGAATGCATGACATAGACGAGGCCGGTTGAGGCACAGGCATGACCGATCTCTTCAGATGCAATGGCAAAGGCGACGAAATCCAAGCCCAGACCGCTATCGGCCTCAGGCAGGAACAGGCTGTTCCAACCGGCACGGGCCAAGGCATTCAGGTTATCGCGTGGATAGGTATAGGTCGCATCGATATGCGCAGCATTGGGACGGATGTGTTCATCGGCGAGTGCACGGATGTCACTACGGATCTTGTCGTAATCAATACTCATGGGTTGCTCCAATCTCGATTAAAAAGAAATGACTGAAAAGCCGCTCCGCAACCCTAAGGGTGACGAGAGCGGCCTACCCGATAGATAGAGCAACGCCTGTACCAAAGTTTAATTAATTGTTTTTATTTAATTATTTTAAAAATAAACAGCTTGTTCACTGACTGCATGCCAGCCACCTGCTGGATCACTGTTAATAGAGCAACAGTGGCAAAGCCACGCTTTTTATATCTGTTTTTGGCATATGCATTTTTTGCCGTACACGCGTCAAAATAAAAAAAGGGATGATTGCTCATCCCCGTTTTAAAACCTGTGATCAATACCGCGCTAGACCGCCTCGGGCAAAGCCTCCTGTACACCAAGATAAGAGTCCGACAACACGTCAGTGTCAATCAGATCCGCTGCGGCGCCATGCCAGATACTGGTACCATTGTTCAGGACAACCGCATCCCGCGCATAAGGCAGTACGGCATGGGCATTCTGCTCGGCGATGAGGAGGCTCAAGCCTTCTTCCTGATGCAGCGTATGTAAAAGCGCAAAGACCTCCTCGACAATCTGCGGGGCAAGGCCCATGGAAGGTTCATCCAAGAGCAAAAGCCGGGGCTGTGTCAGCAACGCTCGTGCAATCGCCAGCATCTGCTGCTCACCACCAGAAGTTAGTCCGGCATACTGGGTCCGCTTGACCTCAAGCCTCGGGAAACGCGCATATGTCTCATCCAGCAAGCGACGAATCTCGACACGTGTGAGACGACCACCTAATGTGCCCGACAGCAGATTTTCCTCCACCGTTAGATGGGCAAAGCAACGCCTACCCTCCAGCACCTGCGCCAGTCCAGCCCGCACAAGCGTATGCGGTTCATGCGTCAGGATCGAGTGACCCTGATAGTGAATATCCCCATGCGTGACCTCGCCTCGAGCCGCTCCGAGTAGACGGGATATGGCTTTTAGCGTTGTGGATTTACCGGCACCATTGGCCCCCAGCAGCACGGTAAAGCCACTCTGTGGCACAGCAAACGACACATCATGCACCGCATGAATCACCTGCTGGTAGACCACCTTAAGATGATCAACCGCAAGGATCGGCTGAGATAAATCACTGGGCTGTGCCATGGCATAACTCCTAATCAGACAAAAGGAAAAATCCGATCCAGCGATATACCGGATCGGGCCGAAAGGGTTATTGCTCGGCTTTACAGTCGCGCGGCGTGATGCCCTTTTCCTTGGCATAGGCCAGTGCGGATTTCTCGATGATCGGGCGCAGGGTGGCACGGTCCGCCTGAATCCAGTTACTGATCACATTCCACTTCTTGCCATCCCACTGCTGGAAGCGCACCGCACCGCCGCCTTCGTGGTCAGCACAGCTTAATTTCAGCGGTTGTACGAGGCCCAGTGCACCCAGCTGCTTCAAACGGGCATCATCCAGATCCAGATGCTCAAAGCCCCAGCGCACCTGCTCGCCAGTCAAGGGATGCTGACCGAATTTGGCCTGTGCGACCCGTACCGCTTCGACGTTCAGGATGCCATTGACCACACCAAGGTTGTAATAGACCGTCCCGAAGCGCTTGGGATCGGCCAAATTGCCCTTGCCTTTGGACTCGATGTATTTATTGATCTCCTGCAGCACCGGGAAGCTCGTACCCGACGGATGGGTTGTGATCGAGACAAAGCCCTTGGCCGCATCGCCCGCAGGGATCACGTCTTCTTCGGAATTACTCCAGATATTGCCGATGATGTGATTGACCGGATAGCCCGTGCGCTTGGCCGTCGTGATCGCCACCGGATTCATCACGCCCCAGCCACGCAGAATCACCCAGTCCGGCTGCTCACGACGAATGGTCAGCCACTGCGAGAGCTGCTCATTGCCCGGATGCGGCACTTCAATCTGGGTGGCGGTAAAGCCATACTGCTTGGCCAGCAGATCGACAATTGGAATGGTCTCTTTGCCATACGGCGAGCCGTGGTAGAGCACGACGATCTTTTTGCCTTTGAGTTTGGCTAGACCACCAGATTGCTGGCCGATGTAATTAATGATCGCGGACACTTCACTGTAGGGATTGAGCTGCAGTGGGAAGACATAGGGAAAGACGCGACCGTCCGTCGAATCGGTACGGCCATGGTTGATGGTAATCAGCGGGATCTTGTCAGCCGTCGAGCGATCCAGGGTCGCGTAGGCAATACCGACCGACAGCGGATTGGTCGCGGTGGCGGGTTCGCCATTCGGGCCTTTCTTTAGGCGTTCATAGCACTCGACGCCCTTCTCAACCACATACTCAGTCTCGCACTCGCGCCAGATCAGCTTGACGCCATTCACGCCGCCATCGCGGGTATTGATCAGGTTCAAATAGTCAATGAAGCCGCCAAAGAATCCCGTGCCGCCCGCCGCATACGGCCCGACGCGATAACTCTGTAGCGGGAAGTATTGATTTCCGCCCGCTTGGGCCTTGGGCGCATCGGCATAAGTGACATTCGCGCCTGCCACCATCAGGGCTGCGGCAGCAAGCATCGCCAGACGCGAGCGGCGGTGTTGCGTCGGGGTCTTATTCAAAATCACATCAGGAAAATTCGTGTGCATCACATACTCCAGCATCAATCATGGAAAATTAAAAAAACAGAGGCTCTGTACGTCGCGATAGCGACATACGAGGAATTCAGTTTCAGATTCAGTGCGACCGGTCAGACGATCAGAGGATTCTCAGAAGGTTTACCCTGCGACAGGAAGCGTTAAGGACTGCGGACATGGTTCATGGTCTATACCCCTATTTTTGAGTTATCGTAAAATTACCTACAAACTAAGAAGCCTGTCCGCGATCCACTTGACGTGCCCGCCCGATTAGACGCCTGAATAAACGCTGCACCAGACGCGCAAGTCCCTCAGGCTCCCAGATCAGGAACACCATAATGAGCGTGCCAAACACGACTTTTTGCACATTCTCGATCACCGCACCATCGACACTGTTGCCCGTGATCGCACGCAGGACCTGACTGAGCGCAATCGGAAACAGAACGATAAACGCCGCCCCCAGATAGCCACCCGACAGCCGCCCCAGCCCGCCGATCAGCACAATGAACAGAATCTGAAACGAACGCGACAGATCAAAGCCATTCGGCTCCACCGTCCCCAGATAGGTGAACGCCCACAGTGCCCCGGCGATGCCGAGATAAAAGGAACTGATAGCAAAGGCCCACAGCTTGATACCAAACACCGCAATGCCAGACGTACTTGCCGCGATCTCCATATCGCGTACCGCAAGGAAATTGCGCCCCAGCCGCGTGCGGTATAGCAGACGATGCGCAGCCAAAGTCAGCAGCCAGACGATCACCAGCGTCAGGTTGTAGTGTCCTGCGGGCGTATCCATCTGCCAGCCTGCGATCACAATCGGCGGCGCACTGATCACGCCGGAGCTGCTGTGATTGGAAAACCAGCCGAACTGCGTCAGCACCCACAGCACCAAAAACTGCAACGCCAGCGTCGAGACGATGAGATAAAAACCACGTATACGCAGACTGGGCAGACCCGCAATCACACCAACGACTGCCGTAATCCCGCCCCCCAGCAAGATACTGAGTAGCAGTGGCACATGTCCGTAAAGCTGGAGGTCATAGGTCGCAAATGCCCCGACCGCCATGAATGCCGCACTGCCCAGCGATAGCAGGCCGGTATAGCCCGTCAGGATATTCAGGCCGATGCCTGCCAAGGACAGGATCAGAAACGGCGTCAAGATCGCGCTCAGCCAGTATTCGCTGGCAACGGTGCTGACACTCCATGCCAGTAGCAGGACCGCAACCCAGCCTAGCGATGTCATGCTGCGGTGGATGATTGCGGTACGTTGGCTTAAGGCGGGTAAGGTTGCCTCTCCTGCTGCAACCGGCTCAAGCACGCTGACCGGCAGCGGTACACTGGATTGACTCATGGTAAATCTCCTCGCATTCCTATGCTTATGCCTGCCTTAGACCCGTGCGACCTGTGCCTGACCGAATAACCCCTCGGGCTTAAACCAGAGCAGGACAATCGCCAGCACATAGGGAAACCAGTTCTCAATGCCCGACCCGATGACTAGACCGAGATAAACCTCAGCGAGCTTCTCCCCAGCGCCGACGATCAGCCCTGCCAGAATCGCCCCGCTGATCGAACCGAAGCCCCCGATGATGAGGACCGGCAGCGCCTTCAAGACCACCAGCGACAGCGAGAACTGCACCCCCAGGCGCGCGCCCCAGATCAAGCCGGTCACCAGTGCGACAGAACCCGCCACCGACCATACGAGGATCAGCACGCGATGCTGATTAATCCCTAAGGACTGCGCAGCCAAGGGATCATCCGCCACCGCCCGCAGTGCAAGACCAATCCGGGTACGGCCAAAGACTAAAGTCAGCAAGATCACCAGCCCCGCCGCGATACCCGCTGCGATCACATCAAAGCGGTTCAGCAGCACCTGCCCCAGAAAGATCGGATCTTCGCTGATACCCAGATCCAGCCCATGTACCTGCGTCCCCCAGACCAACTGTGCCGCACCCTCGATCAGCACACTTAAGCCCAGTGTCGCCATAAACAGCGTGATCGGCGGACGATTAGCCAGCGGCCTCAGCACCAGCCGCTCGGTTGCGACAGCAAGCACAACCAGCACCAGCAGCGTGATCGCAAAGGACAGGACAAATGACAATCCACGCTCAAGCAGGCTGACGAAGGTCAGCGCTGCAAACAGGACCGTCGCACCCTGCGCAAAATTAAATACCCCGGACGCTCGGTAGATCAGCACAAAGCCTAAAGCCACCAATGCATACAGCACACCCGACAACATGCCTCCCAAGAGCACTTCAAACAAAAAACTCATACACTCACCTCTTCAGCCTGCGCGTCAGTCACATCCTGGTCGCGTCTGGCGCGCCCCAGATAGGCCGCCAGCACCTCAGGATGCTGACGAATCGTCTCGGCATCGCCCTCGGCGATCTTGCGACCGTAGTCCAGCACCACGATATGATCAGCGAGGCTCAAGACCACCTTGACGTCATGCTCAATCAGGATAATGGTCGTGCCGAGGCGATCGCGGATCTGGCGAATATCGACCGCCAGCGCCGCTTTCTCATGGACATTCATGCCCGCCATCGGCTCATCCAGCAGTAACAGACGCGGCTCTGACGCCAAGGCCCGCGCCAGCTCGACGCGTTTCTGAATGCCGTAGGACAGCTCGCCTACCGGCAACTCCGCCCATAGGGTTAAGCCCAGATCCGCCAGAATCTGCTGGACCCGGGCGCCCTCCTCCCGCTGCTCGCGGCGGGCAGCAGGTAAGCCCAGCCACTGGGCAATCCAATGACTTCTCTCGCGCAGATGCCGACCGGCACGGATGTTGTCTCGAACCGACAGGGTTTTAAACAAGGCCAGATTCTGAAAAGTCCGCGCGACGCCCAGCTCGGCCACCTGACGCGCATGGCGTTTTTGCCGGGCCTGATTGATGACGGGTTGATCAAATAGCGTGATCGATCCGGATTGAGCCTGATACAGTCCATTGATTACATTTAACAAAGTGCTCTTGCCTGCGCCATTGGGACCGATGATTGCAGTAATACGACCGGCTGGCACCGCAAGACTTAAGTCCTGCAGTACTTGATTACCCCCAAATGAGAGATTAATGGCCTGTAAGCGCAGGGCATCCTGTACAGGTTGGCTCGCCGCGCTCTGAACATTATCATCACTCATGTTGTCCCCTTGCGCAGGTGCAGCACGCTGCCTGTCGTATACCCAAATATAAAAAATAGACGCTGTCGTCATCCATCGCTGATCACGTCAGTGACCCGCGTGCTTTTATATGGCGAATTTCGTGCCATTTATTTTTATTATTAACAATCAGTTAATTAGGCTAATTCGTTGGGACTTAACATGGCGTGTATGCAAAGATTTGCTGATCCACTGTTGATAGGGAAGCAATCATAGACGCAGACCGATCAGGCTCATTTGCAGTGTGAGTGGCAATACATCGATATCCCATGCAGCTAGAGATGCATGTAAAGGCTGGGCACTATTCGTGACAGGCCGATTCGTGACAGGCTGATTCGTGACTGGCTTATCGGCTAAGCCTGCCTCAGGAGCAATCATGGAAGGATAAGAAACCAATCATTGCTGTGGCTGATGGCTTCAGGATTCTGAAAAAGGGGAATATAAACAGCGATATCAAACGCAAGATGACACCGCACAAAGACACACAAGCAAGGTTATGAGACCTTGCCTGTGTGGATGGAGGACACGACAGATCAGCATGCTGTTTAAGGACGCTCTCCCAGCTTTAAGCGGCGCTCGATGTCATCCACCACCGGCATGAGGTCGGCAATGCTGTCTATCACATAATGCGCGCCGGATGTGGCCAGCTTCTGGTAGGTTGCCGCACGCAAGCGCACTTGCTCGGCAGGCGGTAACGCCTGCC
>JASLEL010000302.1 GCA_030151145.1 Aquirhabdus sp.
GTACTCTGGCTGCCGATTGAGCATGCTGTATGCGCTTTTTGACCTTTATCCAGTGCAGAGCCCTTATACTGGCGGGCAAGAGTTTCTTCTTGTGAGCGTGAACCATGAGCACCCTCGGATTATTGCCTGTCGATGAATTGATTATACGGCTCATTGATCATGCCAGTCAGACTGTCCCTGAATTGGAGCGCTGCCTGCTCTGTCAGGCGGATGGGCGGATTCTGGCGACAGATGTGGTATCCAGCATGAATGTCCCGCCATTTGATAACAGCGCCATGGACGGCTATGCCGTTGTCTGGCGACCAGATCTGGTCGGTATGAAACTGCCGGTGAGCCAGACTGTATTTGCGGGACACATCGCAGCCGCCTCATCAGTCAGCATGACCAGTGCCGTGCGCATTCTCACGGGGGCACCGATCCCAGCCGGGTTTGACACCGTGATCATGCAGGAGAATGTCACGCGGCTGTCCACTGAGGGAGAGGAAGAGCAGACGCTGATCCTGATCGACCACCAGCCGATACTGGGTGACAATATCCGGCGTGCCGGGCAGGATATCGCACAGGATGATGTGGTGCTGCAGCGAGGCACGCGACTAGGTGCCGCTGAGATCGGATTGCTCGCCAGTCTGGGGCTGACCGAGGTCATGGTCTATCAAAGGCTTACAGTCAGTATCTTGGCAACAGGTGATGAGCTGGTCGCGCCGGGACAGGCGCTACAGGCCGGGCAGATCTACAATAGCAATGCGCCAATGCTTGCGGCCTTGATGACTCGGCTCAATCTGGATATCCGTCGTGTACAGCAGTTGCCAGATGATCCTGCCTTGATCGAGTCTGCGCTACAGACGGCAGCGATGGACAGTGATCTGATCCTGACGTCGGGTGGGGCATCGGTGGGTGATGCAGACCATCTCAAAGATATTCTGCAGCGCATCGGGCGTATTGAGCACTGGAAAATCGCCATCAAACCCGGCAAGCCTCTGGTCTGGGGGGTCGTCCTGCGGAAGGATAATACGGATATCCCCGTTATCGGTCTGCCGGGCAATCCGCAGTCGGTATGGGTGACGCTCCTGATCGTGGTATTCCCGTTTATCAAGACCCTGCAAGGTCAGCGGCAGCGCCTCATCGCGCGTGCCATGCGGGTACCTGCGGGCTTTATCCGGCGCAAGGCGCAAGGGCGACGCGAGTATCTCCGGGTGCAGTTTGATGGGACACATCTCATCCAGCATCCCAATCAGAGCAGTGGTGTACTGGCCTCTGCCAGCTGGGCAGATGGCCTTGCGATTGTTGAAACGGGGACCTTGGTTGAAGAGGGGCAGATGATTCCGTATTTGCCGATGAGTGGTTTGTTGCCCTAGGCTCAAGATGGGCGCAATAAAAAAGCCGAATAACGTGGTGTTATTCGGCTTTTTATATTGATAAGGCATGGCGTCTGGTAGGACGACATGCCGGATCGGATTAGTTTGCGGCTTTCTTGCCGAAACCAGCGAAGCGCTTGTTGAAGCTGGCAACGCGACCTTCGGTTTTGACCTGACGGGTTTCACCGGTGTAGAACGGGTGAGACGCGCTGGAAATATCGAGGGAAACGTATGGGTAGGTTTCGCCATCAGTGTGTGTGTGGGTTTTGTTGGTTTTAACAGTCGAACCAATCAAAAAGAATTTGTCCACAGTGGTGTCGTGGAACAGTACGGTACGGTATTCGGGATGAATATCAGCTCTCATTAGGGGATTCCTGGCAGTATTAGCTAATTTAAGGCGCGCATGATAGCAAAACTGACGGAGAATTGCAGGCGATTTTCACATTATTTTGCGTTTTTGACGCATATTTTTTGTACGGGATTTTATTGTTGCCCGGTGCAGGTCTTAGGCCTGCTCCGGGCTGTACGATGACGGTCAGCCATCCAGCTCAATATCCGCCGTCAGACGTTCCAGAATAACGATTTCGTACTCCAGCAGGCCGAGCAGACTCTGGATGCTGGGCAGGGTCTTGCGGCAAGCGATGATGCCGACTTCGAGTTTGTCACGGTAGCTGGTCAGCGTGATGTTGGCAGCCTGACCGTCCATGACGATCGAGACCGGGTAGAGCGCATCCAGCATGGCACCGTTCCAGTACAGGGTTTCTTTGGGGCCCGGAACGTTGGAGATGACGATGTTGAACGCTTGACGACGAGGGGACGCACCCGTCACCAGATTGATGCCTGCCAGTGAGAAGACGATGCCGGTATAGTTCAGCAGTTCCTGATTGGTCATGCGTTTGACGCGCTGCTTGGCATTGTTGATGCTGCGGCGGATCACATCCAGACGCTCCATCGGCGTATTCAGGTGCGTACCGAGATTCGCCAGAATGATGGCAATGGCGTTGCCGCTCTCATCACCATCCTTGCGGATCGAGACGGGCACCATGGCGACCAGTGGTTTCTTCGGCAGGGCGTCCTGATTGCTCAGGTAGGCGCGCAAGGCACCCGAGCAGATGGTGAGGACGATGTCGTTGATGGTGACGCTCTCGCCAAGCATTGTGGACAGTTTCTTGGCGATCAGGCGCATCCGCTCCAGGCTATAGGACTGTGCTGCAAAGCGGCGTGATGCCGATACGGGCTGGTTCAGGATACTGCGCGGTGCCTGAAAGACCGACACATAGTCCGGGTCTTTACGGCCGGTGATTGAGGTGTAGACTTCCTTGATCACGGTCGGGGCGCTTTGTGCCTGAATCAGGGCGGTATTGAGGAAATTCTTGGTCTTGCTGATGGTCATGCCCACGCGTTTGTTGCGCGAGTCGCGTACTGCCCACAGAGGAACGGTTGTCTCCTGTGTCGGCGAGGTGGAGAAGGCGCGCTGGACCAGACGCATGCCGTTGATGCCATCGGTCAGGGCATGATGGATCTTGAAATACATGGCAAAACGGTTGTCTTCGATGCCTTCGATGACATGACACTCCCACAGCGGCTTGGCGCGGTCGAGCAGGGCAGCGTGCTCTTGCGAGACATAGGTCAGGAGCTCGCGGATACGACCGGGTTTGGGCAGCGAGATATGGCGGAAGTGCTGGTCAATGTCGAATTCTTTGTCGTTATCCCAAAAGTAGCCGCTAAGAACCTGATTGAAGGGCTGTACGGGGCGTTCGGTGCAGGAGCGGAACTCCTGAACGAACTGCCAGACAAAGTCGGAAGGCGCATGCTCTGGCAGCTTGAACAGAAACAGCCCGCCGACATGCATGGGCTGACGTCGGCTTTCCAGCGTCAAAAATACAAGATCAATTGGTCCTAAAGCACGCATAATTTCCCCATATCCTCGTGAATGAAGTTCCGGCATCTCGACGGGACTTCTGTGTCATTTTAATTGATAACGATAACGCTTGAATGAACTATAGCATGAAGAATGCCAACATAGAGTGAGCGAAACTCATGAGTTTATGGAATCTTTTGCAAGACGTTATTCGGATTTTATTCAACTCTGTCGTCAGATCAAGCTTGGTCTGGATGAACGGTCAACATTTTGATTTTCAATCAGTTGATTTGAAAAATCTGCAGCTGGATCAGCGGAAATGGCGCGATCAAGGTGATCAAGATCAGTTTTGTCGTGCGGATTTTTGTCGGGGACAGAACGGGCGTAAGTGGATACAGCTCAGCAGAACGTGTCAGTTTGACACAACTGCGTTATTGCACTGTGTAACCGCTTGGATTATAAATCTGCAATTGATCGACATGATGGAGCGGGACTGATGCTGGACGATTTTTTAAAGGGTGATCGATTGCCCATGGAATGGCGAAAATGGGTGGTCGAGAATCTGGCGCGTGGCTGTAATCCTACGGAGCTGATCCGGATCCTCAAGGATAATGGTTTTAGTGCGGCGTCGAGCACAGCCGGGGCCAGCTATGCGGTCAAATCCTTGTCCATGACAGGACCGGTGATGCGGGTGAATACTCAAAGCATGCCGCAGTCTTCGCCTGAGATTTCACTGCCGGGCAATAAAACCGCATTTACGCTTGAGCATCTGCTGGATGGTGCGCGTAATCGTATTGATGTTGATGGCCACGAGGTCAGGCTGGTGGCGCACTTTGACAGCCCTTCGGTTTTTTATTTTGAAAACCTGCTGAGCGAGGAGGAGTGTGATCTGCTGGTGGAGCTGTCTGAGCAGGACGGCAAGATGGCACGCTCGACGGTGGTGGATAATGTCGATGGTTCACGGCAGGTGGATGATCGGCGCATCAGTGACTCGACCTGGTTTCAGCGCAGCGAAAATCCGTTGGTCAGCCTGATCGAGGCGCGTATTGCCAGTCTGATCCGTTGGCCGGCCGCACACGGCGAAGGCCTGCAGGTGCTGCGCTATCAGGTCGGCGGTGAATATCGCCCGCATGTGGATTACTTTGATCCGCGTCTGTCAGGTAGCAAGCAGCATCTACAGGTGGGTGGTCAGCGCGTGGCAACTTTCATCATGTATCTGGCCGATGTCGAGGCGGGAGGGGGTACACGCTTTCCACGGATTGGTCTTGAATTCCGCCCCAAGAAAGGTGCCGGACTGCTGTTCGCCAATATCAAGGCCACAGGTGAGCCGCATGACCAGTCGCTACATGCCGGACTACCGGTGGTCGAAGGCACGAAATACATCGCGACCAAATGGCTGCGCGAATATGTCTACGGCGGCTGATCCCGCCGTGCTTGGCTGAAATACCCGTGGCCTCAGGGTGCGGCGGTTGCTTGCAAATGCACGGCACTGCTGCGTAGACACTGATCCATATAGCCGCGCCAGAACAGGCGCGCAAACAGCCTTAATGGTACGGTAGCAATCCGGTTGCGGGCAAAGAAGGTGTAGGTCCACTGTACATCGGTATGGTCGCCCTGGTCCTGAAAATGCCATACTCCGGTCGCTCCCGTGCTCATCAGCTTCATAAGCGGATTGCTGAACCCCCAGATCTTGTACTTAAAAAAAGTAGAAGGTACAAAGTCGGTGACCTGCTCGCGTACCTGACTGCCATCCTTTAAGTGCACGATACGCTGGGAGCCGGGTGTATCCCACGGGCCGGAGACATCGGAGGTGCCGCTTACGCCTGGGACGAGACCATAGCGGTTCAGGATCTTGGGCAAGACATCCTCTGCAGTGATGAAGGTAAACACCGCATCAATGGGCTGCTGGTAGGTCATACGACAGGTAATCGCAACCGGAATGGGATGTACTTCGCTGGTGGCTTGAGAGGGATAGGTGTCAATCATGGTGATGCTCCGGTATCAGGGCGGCTTTAAGACATTATCGTCAGGCAGCATGGATGAGGGAATTCGCATTTGGATCAGAGTGCTTACAAACCGCTGAAAGCCCGTAAAACCGCTACGCAGGCCCGGTCGCGTGTCACGGTGGATGCTATTTTTGAGGCGACCATTCAGGTTTTGCTCATCACGGGCTACGACAAACTCACGACGACCTTGGTTGCTGAGCGCGCTGGCGTCTCGGTCGGTAGTCTGTATCAGTATTATCCCAATAAGCATGCACTCATGGCTGCCGTGATCGAGCGGCATCTGAGTGGGGTCGTTGTACAGGTGGAACGGGCTTGTGAGGCGGCCATAGATGTGCCTTTAAGCGAGGCGATTGAGCGGGTCTGTGATGCCTTTGTCGATGCCAAGATAGAGCGCGTCGATGTGTCACGTGCGCTGTATGGCCCATCGGCGGATCTGGGCGGGGCAGGGCTCGTCAAGATGATGACCCTGCGTGCGGCGCAGGCGGTGATGCAGTTGGTTTATGCACGGCCTGAGCTGACATTGGATCAACCAGAGCTGAAAGTCCTGTTTCTGCTAACCTCTATGGTTGGTCCCGTGCAAGCCGTGATCGAGATGGATGCCGGACCTGAGATGGTGGCGGCATTGCGACAGCATCTGAAAACCATGGCGCGCAGTATGCTTCACTGAGTTGAACGATAGCCAACCGGATTGGCGTTAACCCTTGCGTTCTGTCGTTGTGAGCTCGTTTATTGGGCATGGTTTGGCATATGACGGATGCATTAAATTTATGAGCAGGTACTTTAAAAGATAGAAATTCATTTTTTGCACATATAGACTCCATGTTTTCATAAATATGAATAATTTGGAGAGATTGCGTGCGGTCGATGATCAAAAACTCAATGTGTCTGGGGTTGCTGCTACTTCTTCAAGGGTGTGGCGGTGGTGGAGGGGCGGCAAGCCCTGCGGCGACAAATAACCCATCAAATACGGGTTCGACTTCCTCTCCAGCATCTGCACCCGTGCTTGCATCTTTTCAGGTGTCGGCTGACCATCTGGCTGCACAAGGCGGTGATATCGTATTCACTTGGCAAGCTTCAGGTGCGACATCCTATACGTTGTCGCTCGATTCAGGCCCGGCAGGCGTGACACTTGGCTTGCCTAGTCAACTGCCTTCCGGCACGACAACATCAAAAGTAACTCTTCCGGCCAATACCGACCTCGTGCATAAATCGACACAATATTATAATTTCTCGCTGACTGCGACAAATGCCCAAGGCGCACAGACGTCCAAAATCAGTGTCATGATAGATGCGCCTCTACAAACCAGTGTGATTGCACAGCAGAGTTTGAGTTTGATCGCGGGTGGTCTGGGAGGTGCGGGCTCACTGGATGGTCAGGGTAATGCTGCGCGTTTAAGTGATGGTCCAATGGCAGTTGATGCGAATGGCAATCTCTATACCAGCGATTCCACGCATACCATACGTAAAGTCGATACCACAGGCACCGTCACCACGTTGGCGGGGAATTACTTTTCGCAAGGTTATGTGGATGACAAAGGTTCGCTGGCACGATTTACCAATATTTATGCACTGAAGCCAGATAGCCATGGCAATGTATTTGCGATTGATCAAAATATCATCCGGAAGGTAACGCCTGCTGGACAGGTGACGACTTTCGCGGGAAGTAAAACCCGATCCACCGATGTGGATGCGTTGGGTTTGGCGGCGGGATTCAATGCACCGAACGATCTGGGGATCGATGCGCAAGATAACCTCTATGTGCTGGAGAGCCACTCATCCACGATCCGTAAAATAACCCCGGACGGCACGGTATCGACCCTGACGACTGCGCTGAATCTTGGGCAAGATAGCAATGGCTCTCAGGCTGCCATGGCCGTAGATCGCTCAGGTAATATCTACGTCCTTGATCTTCTGAATTATGTGATTAAGAAAGTGGCGACAAATGGTGTCATCACGGCTATTGCTTCAGGGGTTGCTCCAGCGCTGAACAGCAATGTGAGTTATCAACCGTCTCTATCCATTGATGCCAGCAGCAATCTCTATTACACCTATAGTCTCAGTAATGCAATCAAGCGCGTATCTGCGGCGGGTGTGATCACGACAGTTGCGAATATGAATGTGCGCTACTTGTCTGCGGATGCTCAAGGTAATATTTATACCTTCTCCCAAAATGTGCTGCGCAAAGTCACGCCTGCAGGCGTGGTGAGTGATGTGGCTGGGCGTGCTGCACAGAGTGGTCTGGTCGATGCTAATGGATCGCAGGCCCGGTTCAATGGACCTGAGGGCATGGTCACCATCAATACTGGCGATTTGTATCTGATGGACAGTGGGAATGCCGCGTTTCGACGTATTACCCCTTTGGGTCAGGTCGTTACGATGGCTGGCAATGGACGAGGGTTTCGTGATGGCACGGGAACCGGAGCGCAGTTTATCTCTCCTGCGTATATGACGAAGGATCGACTGTATAATTTTTATGTGACGGATGATTATACGATTCGCAAGGTTTCCATGGCTGGGGATGTCGCGACGCTTGCGGGATCACCGGGCGTGTCACAGCCTGCTGCAGGTCAATCGTATGATGGCAAGGGCGCTGCAGCGACGTTCAAGTCGCCGGGACCTTTGGCTGCGGATGATCAAAGTAATGTCTATGTGGTCGATGGTGGGACTGTCATCCGTAAACTGGATAGCAATGGTAATGTCAGTACTTTTGCGGGTGCATGGGGGCAACCAACGTCCTTATTAACGGATGGTCCTGGCTTAAGCGCGCGGTTCAATTCGGTGTCATCGATCGCGTTTGATACTAAATCACAGGCACTGTACGTACGTGATGTGAATTGGATCAGAAAAATAGCATTGGATGGAACCGTAACGACGATCGCACCCGTCATGAGATCGTCGGATGATTATGTCCTCGGCTTATTTGGGCAAAACAGTCTGGTGCTGGATGATGCTGGGAATTTTTATTATTCCTCCGGCCCATTGGTCATAAAGCTGTCTGCGGACGGACAGACTCAG
>JASLEL010000069.1 GCA_030151145.1 Aquirhabdus sp.
GAGGTGAAAAAAATCAGGATACCCATGGCCGCCGCAGGTGCCGTATCGCCGGCATCGTCCATGTTCAGCACAGCGATGGCAGCCAGCGTGGTATCCGGGGAGTAGAGAAAGATAGCCGCAGAGACCGTGGTCATGGCTGTGACAAAGAAGTAAATCGAGATCTCCAGCACCGCAGGCAGACAGACCGGCACATAGACCCGCCAAAATGTCACCAGAGCCGATACCCCCAGACTGCGCCCGGCATCGTCAAGCTGGAGGGACAGCTGCTTGAGCGAGGTCACCGCCGTCATATGCGGCACCGTATAGTAATGCGCCAGCGTTGACAGGATCAGGATCGTCAGTGTGCCGTAAATCACGTGCAGAGGATTGTCCGGGTGATTAAAGAAGAAGATATACCCCAGCCCCAGTACCAGTCCCGGCACGGCGATCGGCAGCAGCGCCAGTACATTCAGCACGCCTTTCAACAGCGCGTGTCCCTTGAGACGCTGACTCATCCATGCACCGACAAAGACCACCGCCGTGCCCAGCACGCTCACGCCGAGCGCCATACGGATGCTGTTGAAGTACGAATGCCAACCGCCGCCATCGGTATACTCAAAGTGAAAGTGATCCAGTGTCAGGCTGATATCATAGGGCCAGCTCTTGGCAAAGGCCGCAAAGCACGCCGTACCCAGCACGACCAGAAAGCCTGCGGCAACAGCAGCACAGAACAGGAACAGCAGCAGATTGAGCCAGGCACGGCTCTGAATCCGGTACGGCAGGATCTGCTGCTGCATCTGGCGCTGGACGGATTTCTTCTGTAGCTGATCAATGACCGCGGCAAGCAGTGCTGGACACAGCAGCACCGTCGCCACCACCGCACCCATTGCAAAATTCTGCTGACCGATGATCTGCTTATAGACATCAAGCGCCATGACATTGTATGAACCACCAATGACCTTGGGCACCCCAAAATCCGTCATCACGGCCGTAAAGGCCACCAGCAGGGTACTGATCAGGGGCTGGCGCAGCGCAGGCAGCATGACATGCCAGTGTGTGCGTAACCAGCCACTGCCCAGACTGCGGCTGGCCTCAAACAGGCGCTGATCCAGCCCGGTAAACGCCGTCGACATGATCATCACCACCGCTGGAAACAGCCAGAAGCAATAGCTCATGACCATCCCGATCGGACCATAGACATCATGCTCCCCCAGCCAAGACCTGAGCCAGCCCTGGTGGCCAAAGAGATAGACCAGCGCCAGCGCAGGTAGGAGCGACGGAGCCAAAAGCGGCAGCAAGGCAATCAGGCGAAATAATCCCTTGCACGGCATCGCAGTCACAGACAAAGCATAGGCATAAACCGAACCGATCAGCAGTGTGATAAGTGCCGAGATCAGCGCAATCTCGACCGAATGCAGTACCGACCGGGTCAGTGCATCATTACTCAGATAAGCCCGGTAATTGTCCAGCCCGATATAGTGCCCGGCCTGATCGCAGAACGCCGTCTGCAACAGCATCAGGATCGGCAAGAGAATGATCAGCAGCAAAAACAGGTTCTGTCCCAGCAAGAGGAGACTGCCCCAGAGAGCATGCATCGACAAGCGTAAGCGCGGAGCAGGCCAGCGAGAAACCAGATTCATCGCACGGCCCTCCCGGTCGCATCAAACACATGCAGATCAGTCACCGCCACATAGATTGGCAAGAGTGGTACACGCTTCTCAAGTACCTGTGCAGCTTCGCGATGCGATACCTCGATGCGTACCGGGATCACGCTAACCGGGTCCGTGATCAGCTCAGCCAGTATCCGCACGCAGGAACCCAGAAACTCCGTACTCACCACGCGAACCGTCAAGGTCAGCGCCTCATCAATCGGGGCTGTCAGATGGATCGCTTCCGGCCGACAACCGAGCTCCAGTGACATGGATGTCAGCAGATTGACCTGCGGCAGACATATACCCTGTTCGCTTGCACAGCCTGCGATCACCACACGACCATGCTCATCCACCATCCCCGGAAAAAAATTCATCTGACCGACGAAGCCCGCGACAAAACGATTCGCAGGACGATGATAGATATGGGCAGGTGTATCCACCTGCGCCACCACGCCATGATTCATCACCACGATCCGATCCGCCATGGTCAAGGCTTCTTCCTGATCATGCGTCACCAGAATGGTCGGGATCTGCAGACGTTGCTGCAGCTGACGGATCTCCTGCCGGATCGACTGCCGCACTTGCGCATCCAGCGCTGACAGCGGCTCATCCAGCAGCAAGAGATCTGGCTCAGGCGCGAGCGCACGCGCCAGTGCCACACGCTGCTGCTGCCCGCCGGACAGCTGTAGCGGATACTTGGCTTCAGACCCTGACAGCCCCACCATCGCCAGCATCTCGGCTACGCGCGCCTGCCTTTGGGCTTTGCGCCATGCTCGGCCAGTCAGACCATAGGCGATGTTCTCGGCGACGGTCAGATTGGGAAATAACGCATACTGCTGAAAAACAATGCCACACTTACGCTGCTCGGTCGGCATCCGGCTGATATTGACGCCCGCTTTCCAGATATCACCCTCATCCGCCTGATCCAGTCCCGTGATCAGGCGCAGCAGTGTCGTCTTGCCACAGCCCGATGGGCCCAGAAAGCACAATAGCTCGCCCTGCTTCAAGATCAGACTCACCGGATGCAACGCGACAAAGTGCCGATACGACTTGGATACGCCACGGATCTCCAGTGCCGCATGATTCGTCAGACTCATCTCCTCTCCCCTTGACACAGGCTCGCCCACCCGCATTGTCGGCTCTGCCTGACAACGACCCTGGATGAATGAATCCACTGCTTCTGCGCGCATCTTGCACCTCTCACTCGACCAGATCAATCCGGCCGTTTTCACACGGTTTGTCGTCATCTCTATCGGGCTGCCAGTGACACCCTGTAGCCGAAGAATAAAAAATGCGGAATTGCCTCAATATTCAAGGCACCACTGCAATTCCGCAGGAGTTGAGAACCACACCACCTTAAAAAAGGCATAACACGTCCCGCTGCAGCATGCATACATGCTGCAGACAGGTCTGACCAGACGTCGATAAAAACAGCTTATTTCGCTTCGGACTTACCGTCGTAGCGACGGGTCCACTCGGTGAGGATGCGGTCGCGATTCTTCGCCGCCCAGTCAAAGTCATTTTTGATCATGAGCGCATTAATACTGGCCGGACGATACGGGATCGGCTTGGCAACACCTGGATAGGCCACCACGGCAAAGTTGGCAGCATAAGCTTCATTGGCTTTTTTGCTCACGCTCCAGTCGATGAATTTCTGGGCGTCACTCAAGTGCGGTGTGCCTTTGACGATGGCCGAAGCCTCCAGATCCCAGCCCAGCCCTTCTTTTGGAAAGACGATATCGATTGGTGCGCCTTTTTCCTTCAGCTCGGAGGCACGGTAGCCAAACGACACCCCGATCACCGCCTCGCCTTCCGCCGCCATCTTGCACGGTTTGGAACCGGAATGCGTATATTGGGCGATGTTCTGATGCAGCGCATCCATATAGGCCCAGCCCTTTTGCTCACCTTTCATCTGCAGCCATGCCGACACATCGAGATAACCGGTACCGCTAGAAGCCGGGTTCGGCATGACGATCAGGCCCTTATAGATCGGCTGGGTCAGATCCGCCCACGAGGTCGGCAGTGGCAGATGGCGTTTGTTCAGCTCGATTGAGTTCACACATACTGCGGCCTCCCAGGCATCCATACCGGTCCAGGTCGGAATCTTCTTCGGGCTGACATAGGCTTTGTTCAGCAGTGCCACGCCTTTTGGTGCATAGGGCTGCAGCATGTTCTGCTGATCCATCAGCATCAGACTGGTCGCCGCAAGTCCCGTGATCACATCGGCCTGTGGATGCGCCTTCTCAGCCAACAGACGCGCGGTGATCACACCGGTCGAGTCCCGCACCCACTTGATGGTGATCTCCGGATGATCCTGCTTAAAGCTGGCCTCATAGGCCGCGATCTGATCCGCCTCCAGCGCCGTATAAACCGTAATTTCACCGGCCTGCGCCGTAGTCGCTGCCCACACAGCCACGCTACCGACAGCCATTAAT
>JASLEL010000147.1 GCA_030151145.1 Aquirhabdus sp.
GCTGGGATTGTGTTCATAAATTACCTTCTTGAGTTGCGCCCGAGCGGGCATGAAAAAACCACCCGAAGGTGGTTTTTGGATCGTTTGAATTGTTTATTCAGGAATGAGCATTGAACAGCTATGAACCTCCGCAGGTCGCTCCCCAATTAATAGAGGATACAAATCAACTGAAAAATCATAGCTTCCGGAGCCCGAGGACAATGGTAAAAATGTCAGATCCATTGGTGGACCTGCAACATTACCCTCTTCGGTGGTAAATCCTGAGATTACCAAATGAAAATCATCTATCGAATTTAAGTTTAGATAGTTTCTAACATTTGATGGTGGATGATGTTCTCCAAACAGTGCCATCCAAAATGCCGTCAATGCATTTGTCATCACAAAATCGAAAGTGATATACAACTGCTGTATCGGCCCCGAATTAATCCGATATAAGATGCCCACAGACGTATTTGCTGGCAGTGAAAAACCGCCCTCATCAATCAGCTCTATTGATGAGGGCTGACATGGCGATGGCGCTAACGTCGAATAACTCCGCCCCAACACCGGAATGCAATCAGGATTCACCTGCACCAACTGTGAGCTTGGTATTTTGCTCATGTACATCACCACCATTTTGATTGGAAGATTAAGTACCAGACCGTCGCTGTTTAGCGATCGCCAGGCAGCTTACTTAAGGTCTGCTGTCGACAAGATCACTCGGCCTCAATATACCCACACGAATGCCATGTCGTTGCCTGGGTAATGTGAATCAGTGACGCAAAATCCAGATATCCAGAGGGGATCAAATCATTTGGTGTAGGTGAGAGCGTAAATGTGATCGGCTCGCTGTTCAGACCTGATGCCGTATTAAAATCATCCCGTCCGAACAACGCGACCACAAAATCTGTATCACTCTGATCTGTAAAATTAAAATACTGGATAGAGTTCCCCTGACCAAACAGATTGACCGCAACCGCGCCGGTCATCGGTATCTGCCCGTTCAGCGCATTAAAAATCAACTGAACATTACTGTCCGGATTCGCACCAAGCGTTGTCAGATCCACAGTCACCTGCACTGGCGGGTTATTGTTGATATGACCCGTGATCACATACTTCTGGGCCCATGGAAAACCGTTCGTACTCGGTAAACTATTCCACTCAAACGCATCCGCCGCACAATCCAGCCCACTCACGCACGAATGGATCACATAGGGATTGAAACTGTCCTGACCATTATTCAATATGCTGTACACATCAATGTAAGACTCTCCGCTGTACTGAGACATGTCCGTTGGCAGGATCGTGATATTGCCGCCATTGCCCGTAAAATCTGGCGCAGCAGCAAAACCTGACAGTTTGCGACCTTCCGTCACCGGATCTGGAATCACTTGCAAAGCGTGATTTAAACCCGGATTACTCTGTAGCAAGCCATTCACTGCACTAAACCAATATTCAGATGTCCCATTTGCAATCGCCGGATTCGCATAAGTAACCGTTTTGGTCATCCCCGCCACCTGATACGTCATGACCAGATGGGTGGTATTGAAAAATCCGTTCAGCGTATTCCCCTGACTATCAGTCAGTGGTGCACTGAGCGGCAGACGATACGCTGTCGGCGTACAAGACATCGGTGCCAGACAGGCATAGAATCCCGACCGCCCACTTGGCAGCACCGTGGTGAACGTCGGATTGACCGTCACGCCATCCTGCGAGGTCGTATCAAAAGCACGCCATGCAGAGGCATCACCATCAATCCAGATCCCAAGCCGCAGAGGGTCCGTGGTGCTGGGATTAGTGATCACGATATCGCCCCACACATTACCCGACTCCACCACCAGCTCAGGACGATTGGCAAGCCATGCCGTCAAGATGCTGTCTGGTGATGTCTGATCGGGCGCAGGCGGATAGGCAGGCGCAGCTTCACTGGAGAGCACACCATGAGCCGGTACGGTATAAACCGTGCCGTTAATCGAGACAAAGAAGGTCAGATCAGCAGACGTGCCGTTACTGCCATCCCAAAAATGGATATAACTCAACGCCCCCTCACACCCAATCATCTGCCCCTCTGCTGACGTGAATGTACGCGTCAACACCGGTATGCAACCCGGACGCACCTGTATCACCTGGGCGGCATGGATACTGATACTGTTCATGGATAAATCCTATCTTTGCATTTTGAGTGGGCAGACTTCTTGAGCTGGCCCATGATTCATCACATCACCGCCTCAAACACCGGCACATCCAGATGAGTCGCCGCCTCATACGGCAACGTGACCTGTGCGTTGTATTGCAGCCTGATTTCGACCTTCCAGCGCTCCTCATACTGACGCTGATCATTCTCAAACTGGATCTGCCTTGCATCCTCGGCATACAGCGGCGTGATCCCATCCGGGAACTGATCCACCGTCAGGGCATCGCGCCACAGTACAGCGAGCGTCACCGCCGTGTCTTGCGCCGACGCCCCATAGCAGTCCACCTGGATCAGATACTCACTCGGCATCTTGAGCGTCAGCAGCCCCGTATCGGCATCATAAGTCGTCACATTGGTCGAGAGTCGCGTTACCGACAGCGGCGTCAGCACGATGACATTCTCGCGTGGCATCGGCACCTGATTATCGAGCGCCCGCACAATCGATGCCTGTGGATATATACCCTGTAAAAACCCCACCAACGCCGTAAAGACATCGCTTTGGCTCGTTAAGAGAGTTGCAGACATACCGCCACCTTTGTCCAATCGGGCCATGACTCAAGGACACGCACGATCTGCCACTGATTGCCCCGGATACCCGGCACACTGAAAGTCATCTTGTCACTGCCCTGCTGATCGGCACGGATCACCCCATGCCAGTTGCCCTGCAGATAAACCGTGCGTGAGATCTGCGCCATGTTCAGGCCGAGCTGCTGATGCAGCTCACTGCCCATCGACTGTACCTGCACCATCACCTCGATCGGGCCTGAGTACACCGCATGGCGTTTGCCATCAGTGCCCTGCGTCGCCCCCTCATAGGGATAGAGCTGGGCACACAGATCCGGTGTGACGTGACGGATTGCCCCGCGAACGATGCCGTGCAGGTTCATAGTGATCATCCCAAGGAAAAAAATTACGCAAACGAAACCAAGCGCCGCGGCTTAACGCCCCGACACATAGCGCAGCGTGCGATACGGAGTGGTCAGAGCCCAATATTTCGCGCCATAGGGCGTCTGCACATACCACGACTCGGCCTGTGTGATCTTGCCGTAGTCGGCAGCGACCGACGTGCTGCCCTGCGTCGCATGGGTCACTCGACCCACAAGGCCCGATGGGCCATTGCCCGTCCCCTGCTCAAGCGACGCGATATGCGCCGTGAGCAGGTTTAGGAGCAGCGCTCGCTGGTTCGGATCGACGATCATGGATGCATCCGTCGGGTCCAGCACCAGCGTTGCCTCGGCAAAGTACGCCGACAAGAGCACCGACGCCACACCCGCAAACGTCGGATACCGCGTCAGGAATGCAGTCAGATCAAAAGTCACCGTACTCATGTCTCACCTCAAACTTCTGTCAATGAATCACGTTTAGACATCAGGCTTTGGCGTCGCTGACCGGCGTCGGACCAGTGGCCCCAACGCGCGCATCACCCGACTGCTGCAGTGGCTCAAGACCCGTCGCAGGCGACGGATTCGCCTGTGCCTGCGCTGCTGCATCGACAGGCTTGGCCTGCGCAAAGACAAAGCCCTGCTTCACAAAGGCCGCACCGGCATTGCGCTTCAGCCACTCGGTCCAGAAGGCCTCATCCACATCTGCAGTGAGACCGTAGCTACCGATCACACTGCTCGTGTTCAGACCATTAAAGACCACGCGCTTGTTATCCACACGCGCAACCAGACCATGCGGCAGTTTGCAGCCGACTGTTACTGTAGCCATACCTTACACTCCCAGCATTTGCGCGATGGCAAATGGACGATAGATGATGGTCCCGAAGGTCCCTTGCGATTTCTTCTGCTTAAAGCTGGAGATCTCACGAATGATCGGATGCGCACGCAGCTTCTCGGTAAAGCCACACACCGCCGTCGGCTGACCATTGATCTTATCGATGATCAGTTGCACCAGCTCGCCCGCTACCGTTGAGTATTCCGGCGCCGACACCACACGCAGATTCGGGAAATTCTGCTTCAGCACCTCGCGCACCTGCACGTTGTACTGGTTGGTCTTACCGAGTTCCACCATCGACTTCGGCGACAGCGCCAGCGTCATGGCATCGGTCATCTCGACCAGACCATCGGCCTGCGACTGCAGTTGTTTAAACAGCGCCAGCACATCGTTATAGATACTGATACTGTCGGTGGTCGACAGCGACCATTGCGCCGCCGGCGTGATCGGTGCAGACAGACTTGGATCATTCAGCAGACCATAGTTTTCCAGGCCCGCGATACCGTAGAAGTAAGACTTGTTCTGAAACTTATTCAGGGTCAGGATCGACGCCTGATTCAGCTCCGAGGTCCACGCCAGACGCGCATCGCCATACAGATCCGCCTCCAGATCACCCCACTGGGTAATGGTCTGGTAGTGGTAGCTCTGACGCTGCGGGAAGTTCACATTGGCACTGGTCGAACCGTTGGTGTTGTAATCACCATAGCTCGACACCTGACCGCTATGCTCCACAAACGGGAACATCATCGACTTGGTGGTCCAGTCGCCCATCTTCTTCTCAGTACCAACGATCTCGGCTGCCTTCATCGGCGCAAACAGCACCTCGATGGTAGTCGGATCGAAATACTGCGACATATAAGCTGGAATGCCGCCATTCACCGCCGTCACCAAGGACGGCTGCGCATCCATGGTCATCTGGTAGCCCGCCGGGAAATGCACACCCGCTTTTTGTTTCATCCGTTCAAATTGATGTTTCACGCTCATGGCTTATGCTCCCCATGTCGACATTTTGATGAGTTCGCCCGCATTGGCCGTGCTTGCCACGACGAAATTGGTTTCGATATAGCCCGCGACAGTGCTTCCGGTCGCAGCAGTCTGCACTGTACCTGTGGTCGTGGACGCAAAGACCTTCTGACCGACAACGGCATTGGTGCTGGTCCGCACCCAATAATCCCCCGCCGCCATCAGCGTCACCGGATAGCCCTGCGGGATCACCGCACTCGACTCACCCAGCCACGCCGTGATCACCGCCGACGCATCGCGGCGGACAAAGCCGGTCGGCACGCCACTACCGGCATTGGTCACCAGACCATTGCCATCGGCCCAAGCAAAGCGCGCAACCGTCACCCCGCCAACCCCTGCAACAAAAGTCCCCTCACCCGCCAGCACAGTCGCCTGCGGATTGGCCGACGCCAGATCGCCCTCAACCGCAGGAGACAGATAATTCCCTACTTGTGTTTGTAACGTCATGATCAAATCCCCTTATTTGAAACGATCGAGGCCCACATCCGCACTGAACGCCTGCTCGGCGCCCGACCATGCAGCATCGTGAGCAATACCACTGGACGACGTATTCGCCAGATTAAAAATCGTCGGCAGCGCCGACGCATGTACCCCATGGGTATCCAGACCCATCTGATCCAGCGCAAAGCGATAGACCGCCTCAGCACTGCCCAGACCGACCATACCGACCACCGGCTCGACCGCACGGCGCGCCGCATGCAGCGCATCATTGGCGAGGATCGCCTTGGACACCTCATCTTTCGCGATGGCCAGCGCATCTGCGAGCACGGCATCCATCGCCGCATCGCTATCCGCATCCTCGTCATCGTCATCGTCGTCATCAGTTGCGACAGCATTGGCTTTCAGACCGGCTTTCTTTTTACGGCTCTTGGCAGCGCGGACTTTCTTGGCCTTGACTGCCGCCTCGGCTGCCTCATCCTCCTCCGCCTGCAGCGCCGCATCTTCCTCGGCAGCCTGCTTCTCCTCTGGCGTCAGCGGATCATCATCCTCATCGGTATCGTCAATCGCCGCATCGAGCGCCATCATCTGCGCCAGAATGGCATTGCGCTTGGCCTCCGTGACGACGCCCGCTAGCGACCGACGCAACTCAACCTTGGCTGCGATCAGCCCTAACTTGCGTTGTTTCATGGGTTTATCCTCATGATGAAATGGATCATGGTCGTGAACAATCACATCAGCACCCGCCCGACCAACCTCGACGAGTGCCAAATGGTTACCTTGGATATCGCGCATCACCCCGTCATAGGGCATCCCCTCATACACCCCCGGCGTCATATCCGGGCGGTAGCGATAGCCACAAGACAGCTGCTCCTGCTTGCCGCTCTCGATCAGCGCAATCGCCGGCGCATCCCAGATCATCAAATCGGCATCGAGGTACGGCGCGTTAAACACCACATCCGAGCCAATCGCACCGACCGTCAAGTCTTTCTGCGGATCTTTGGCTGACACCGGCGTGTGTTTGATCAGGATCGGTTTACCAACGAACGTCGGTGCCGCACGGGCCAACTCCTTCGGATCACGTAAGAGCTGATAGACCTGATCGGCCTTCAGGCCCAGCGCCTGCCAGCCCGGAATCTCACGGCCCAGATAAGGATTGACTGTGGCTTTGGAGATATGACTCATCGCCACCCGCAGATGGCCGTCCGCATCCTTTGCACGCATCGAATCGTCGAGTGCAATCAAATCGGTCATAGCTGTTCTCTCTGCTTTTTATAAAAGCTTTTCTATCGCCAATAAAAAAACCGCCTCAAAGGGCGGCTTAACTATCGTTCATTCATCAATGTGTACTTGTTGCAGAGCGCCGTAGGATGGGCTTCAGCCCATCACCCAAATCCGACGCTCAGCCAACAAAAAAGCCCGACGCTTTCGCATCAGGCCTTCATGTTTCATTCTTCAATACTGGCATATTTTCACAGCCTGTGGCCGGCCTCAAGCACTTTTTGCATTCACCTTGAAAAAAGTCTCGCGCTACATGCCAACACGACATGGACTCTAAATCCATCATCGACAACTGACTCGCAGCCGCCACATCAACCCACAAAAAAGCCCGACACTTTCGCATCAGGCCTTCATGTTTCAATCTTCAATACTGGCATATTTTCACAGCCTGTGGCCGGCCTCAAGCACTTTTTGCATTCACCTTGAAAAAAGTCTCGCGCTACATGCCGACACAAGATGGACTCTAAATCCATCACCGACAGCCGACACGCAACCACCACATCAGCCCACAAAAAAAGCCCAACGCTTTCGCATCATGCCTTCATGTTTCAATCTTCAATACTGGCATAGTTTCACAGCCTGTGGCCGGCCTCAAGCACTTTTTGCATTGACCTTGAAAAAAGTCTTGCTCTACATGCCGACACGAACAGGTATAAGAAAGCCCCGCATCAAGCGAGGCTTTCTATAATTTAAATACGTTCAAATTCAGGCGACTGTCAGATCAGGTCGGAACTAATACACATCAAGCGAGGCTTCCTACTTCACTTCGGCCTATCCCCAGGATAGCACCACTCCTCTGTCGGGCAGTACGGCATCGCACCATTCTCATCACCCCAGCGCTCATCGACAGCGACAAGAGGTTCAATTCGTTTAACCCAGACCTCTGCACCGATATTCAGAAACTCTGCCTCAGTCTTTTGGGTCAATACGCCTTCATCTCTCTCAGGAACACGACCCGCTTTCAATGCCTGATAAAACGGTAATGACTCTACTACAGCACGAACTGTCTTAACCAGCGTCTTAAACTCAGATGCAGAAAGTTCGTCAATACGCACTAGATGCGCACCAGACATCTCTCTGATTTTCTCATAG
>JASLEL010000154.1 GCA_030151145.1 Aquirhabdus sp.
GACGTTCTTCAATCACCTCAGTATTCTTGATCCCGATACGCAACGTCTTGCGCAGCAGGGCGACGACGATACCGATCGCGGCACCGGTGATCAGCGCCAGAATGATGACCAGCATCTTTTTAGGCTTGATCGGGTTGACCGTGGTGATGGCGGAGTCCACCACACGCACAGTGCCGACCTGTCCGGCTTTGGCAACTTTCATTTGCTGATAGTTGTCGAGCAGCTCGGTGTAGAGGGCGGTATTGACCTGTACATCGCGATAGTTTTGCAGATACTGACGCTGGATTTCAGGCAGGCGGCTCAGATTGTCGTTCAGTTGATTGGTCTTGGTCGTGACTTCGGCCAGTTGTGAGTCTACTTCAGCCAGCATCGGGTGCTGGGCGGTGTATTTCGAAGTCAGCTCGGCTTTTTTCAGCTCAAGCTCGGTCTTGGAGTTCTTCAGGGCGATGCTCTGTCCCAGCAGCAGTTCCGACTCTTTATCGATGTCAATGGTATTGTTTTTCTTGCGGAAGGCGTTGAATTTGATCTCGGACTCTTCCAGCTGTTTCTTCAGCTCAGGCAATTGGACTTTGAGGAATCCGATGGTCTGTTCAGCCTCAGCGGTGCGCTGGGCAATATTTTGGTTGAGATACTGGTTGAGGATCTCGTTGAGCACACGGCTGATCTGGTCTGGGTCAGTGCCTTCGTAGTTCAGCGAAATGATCCCGGTCTGTTTGCCGTTTTCCTGAGCGCGGAAATTCTTGACCACAGTGCTGACTGCATTCTGTGTGCTGTATTTGGTCAGGATAAAGTCCGTCTGCGCAAGGCCCGGCTGCACCTTCAGTGTGAGGGAAAACGCTTCTCCGCCCATGGTGGTCTGCAGGGGGGTATTCAGCGTGCCGTGCAGGGTCTCTTTATCCAGAAAGGTTAGGCTGTAATAGCCGCCCGGCAGGATATGCAGCTTGATCGGCTGATCCTGATAAAAAGACGGCACTTCAAAATCACTGACCTGCAGCAGATGGCCATTTTCAGACAGACTGACGTCCTGCATGCGGTAGAAGGTTTTGATTTTATCCTTCTTTAGCAGGCGGTTAAAAATCGTGTCGCTAGCGCTTTTGATGGCGATATCCAGATGCAGATTTTTAATGGTATTGCCGATGACCAGACGCGAATGCAGCAGTTCGATTTCGGTCTGTGCCTGAGATTTGGTGTCCAGCACTTTAGACAAATCACCAAACAGGGAATCGGAAATACTTTTTTGATCGATGACCTGAACCAGCGCATCCGAGGAGTATTTGGGGCTGGCGATGCGCAGATATAAAAAAGCGCAAGTCAGACTGACCAGAATGCAAATAGAAATGAATTTCCACTGATACAGCAGCGAGTAAAAAAGTTCCGCCAGATTAACGGCATCATCATCCTGATGGGTAGTTTGATTCATGCTTGACTCAGTGATCTCAAGATAAAATGTGTGAAAGTGATGAAAAGGCCACGACTGGCACGTCTCTGTCCTGCTTATTCCTTTAGCATGTCGTGCCAGTCTTCCAGACAGCACTGTAACAATTGGCGAGTATAAATAAAGGCGGACTCGCTTTGACGGTAGGGGTCTGGCACATCCTGATGACGCCAGTGCCCCATTCTAAACACTTTGCCCCGGCTGAAAGACCAGTGGCGTCCTATATAGGCGGCCTGCTCCTGTGTCATCACGAGGATCAGATCGGCCTGCCGGACATGCGCGCCTTCCAGTTGCTGGCCCAGATGCTCTGGTGCCTCAATCTCGATGGCTTGCAGCGAGCGGATGACCCGAGGATCGGTGGGTTGCCCCACCATGGCGGCAATCCCCGCCGAATCAATATCTTTGTCCGGATGAGCGTGCTGTAGCAGTGCAGCGGCCATTGGGCTTCGACAGATATTTCCTGTGCAGACGACCAAGATGGATTGAACGCTCATGTCATGGCGGGCTCTATTTGGTGGCGATACGGACCGTTGCCAGATTGCTCAGGCTGGTTGCGGCGGGCAGGAACTGTGCCACGATGCGTCCCCAGCGGGTGAGGCCGGTCGCATCCACATACACCACATCGTTGGCTTGCATGGCAAATTTCTGGGCAAGCCCGATATTGCTGACATTGGCCAGATCGATATGGTAGATATGTGTGGTATTGTGCTCAGGATTCGTGCGGATGACATAGACGCGTGCGGGATTGGAGGTGCCGGGATTGATGCCTTCACTTTCACCCAATACATCGGCCAGCGTCATGCCTTGTTCACGTAGCAGCACGGGTTTGTTGGTGCCGGATTCGCCCAAGAGATAAAGCTTGGCATTTTCCTTGCTCAGGACGTGAATGGTGTCGCCTTTATGGATATAAAGGTGCTCAAGTGCGCTGCCCTGACCTTCGCGTTGCAGTGCCAGCAGATCAAGGTCATAGGTGTCCTTGCCACGGGTCAGCTGGATCTGATGCATATCGCCGGTATCCAGCACGCCACCGGCCTGACTGAGTGCGCCGTACAAATTAAGCGGCTGATCGGTCAGGATAAACTGACCACCCTGACGCACCTGACCGGTGACCACGTATTTGTTGCCCTGAAAGGACAGCATGCGGATCTGGATATCGGGATGCTTGAGATACTGGCTGAGGCGGGCCGACATCTGGGTGGTTAGCTGAGGCAGGGTGAGCCCTTCGGCGTGCACATTGCCGATCAGCGGAAATTCAAGGTTGCCCAGCTGATCGATGGTGTATCCTGACGCCAACGGGTTAGTATTGGTGACCTGAGGTGGCGTGATTTCGGGATAGGCCCACAGATTAAAGCTGAGTACATCGCCTTTTTCCAGACGATACAGGCCCGCAGGCTGCTGTATAAGCGACTCAAGGCGATTCAGACCGTCAGCGGTGCGTGTGGCACTGGCAGGCTCGGGAAGGGTGTCGGTGGTGAGCCGGGTGACGTCTACCGTCATGCCGTTAGCCGCCGTAAACGTACGATTCTCAGGCAGGTCTTCAGACTGAAACCCTGGCGCAATGGTTGTACATCCTTCTATAACCAGCATGCTTAAAAGCAGCACGGTGCGTAGGGTATTAAATTGTTTCACTAAAATTACCTTAAGTACTTTTTACGTCCAGATAAAAAGAAAAATAGCGTAGCGGTTAACACTTCCTTTGTATAAAATAATAACATGTTGTGTCGCTTGTGAGAATGTCTATTGTTTTAATGAAAACTTTTACTGAATTTGTTTAGCAGAATCAGGGTATTCATTATACGTATGTATTTAGACTGTTTTTTGTTCGTCACGAAACTTACACACATTATACATAGGATGCACCGAATACGATCGGGCAATTGGCGCGACATGATCGCGTCGCTTCATCGATTGGGATGAACTGGGGTTTAAATGGGGATCAAGGAGTTGGACTTGTCAGCTTTGCAGGAAATTCGGATTGGCGTTGTGGGGCTGGGCTATGTGGGGCTGCCTTTAGCGGTTGAGTTTGGTAAATTCTTTGATGTCGTTGGATTTGACATTAATGAATCCCGTATTCAGGCGTTGCAATCCGGCGTCGATCATACACTGGAAGTGTCTGCTGATGAGCTGAAAGCCAGTCCGCGTCTGTCTTTTAGTACTTCGCTTGAAGATCTGCGTGCGTGCAACTTCTATGTCGTGACCGTACCGACACCGATAGACGAATATAATCAGCCGGATCTGTCGCCGCTGGTTGGCGCATCCAACACCATCGCCAAAGTGCTGAAAAAAGGCGATATCGTCGTCTATGAATCCACCGTATATCCCGGTGCGACCGAAGAAGTCTGTGTGCCGGTTCTGGTCAAGCAATCGGGTCTGGCTTTTAATCAGGACTTCTATGTCGGCTATAGCCCTGAGCGCATCAACCCGGGCGACAAGACTCACCGTGTACACAATATCAAAAAGATTACCTCGGGCTCGACCCCTGAGATCGCCGAGACGGTCGATGCCGTCTATCGGGCCATTGTGACCGTTGGGACACATAAAGCCTCCAGCATTCGCGTCGCCGAAGCCGCCAAGGTGATCGAAAACACCCAGCGCGATGTCAATATCGCCCTGATCAATGAGCTGGCGCTGCTGTTCAATCGTCTGGACATCGATACCGAAGAGGTCTTGCTGGCGGCGGGCACCAAGTGGAATTTCCTGCCGTTCCGCCCGGGTCTGGTCGGTGGACACTGTATCGGGGTTGATCCTTACTATCTGACGCATAAGGCACAATCGATCGGCTACCATCCCGAAATCATCCTCGCCGGTCGCCGTCTGAACGACAGCATGGCGGCGCATGTGGCAAGCCAGTTGGTCAAGGCCATGCTCAAGCGCAAGATCCAGGTTGAGGGTGCCAAAGTGCTGGTGATGGGGCTGGCTTTCAAGGAAAACTGCCCGGATTTACGCAATACAAAAGTGGTTGATATACTGCATGAGCTGGATGAATACCATGTCTCCGTGGATGTCTATGATCCGTGGGTCAGCGCTGATGAAGCGCAGCATGAATATGGTATTCAACTGGTGGACAGCCCAAGGATTGGGGAATACGACGGTATCATTCTTGCAGTGGCCCATGATCAGTTCCGTGCGATGTCGGCGGAGACGATCCATGCTTTCGGCCGCGAAGCGCATGTGGTTTATGATCTGAAATATATTTTGGACAAATCACAGTCGGATATTCGTCTGTAAGAATCGTTGCGTTTTACAACAGGGAAATTTGTCGTTATGAGTCGTTTTCACAGCATCTGTGAGACCTTGCAGTCTACGCCCAAAACATGGCTGGTGACCGGGGTAGCTGGATTTATCGGTTCCAATCTGCTGGAAACCTTGCTAAAGCTCGATCAGCGCGTGATCGGGCTGGATAACTTCGCCACAGGCCATCAGCATAATCTCGATGAGGTGAAAAGCCTCGTCACGCCTGAACAGTGGGCGCGTTTTAGCTTTATTTCTGGCGATATCCGCGTGCTGTCTGATTGTCAGCAGGCCTGTACTGGTGTCGACTATGTGCTGCATCAGGCGGCGCTGGGCTCGGTGCCACGCTCGATTGCCGATCCGATCTTAACTAATGCCAGTAATATCGATGGCTTCCTCAATATGCTGGTCGCTGCGCGTGATGCCGGTGTGCAGAGCTTTACCTATGCCGCCAGCAGCTCGACCTATGGTGACCATCCGGGACTGCCCAAAGTCGAGGATGTGATCGGCAAACCCTTGTCGCCCTATGCCGTGACCAAATACGTCAATGAGCTGTATGCGGATGTCTTCAGCCGCTGTTATGGTTTTCAGACCATCGGCCTGCGCTATTTTAATGTCTTTGGTCAGCGTCAGGACCCCAATGGCGCCTATGCCGCCGTGATCCCAAAATGGACCGCCGCTCTGATTTCGGGTGAGGATGTCTTTATTAATGGCGACGGTGAGACCAGCCGTGATTTCTGCTTTATCGAAAACACGGTGCAGGCCAATATTCTGGCAGCGACTGCCACCGATGCCGCACAGCGCAGTCAGGTCTATAACGTGGCCGTCGGCGGTCGCACGACCCTGAACGATCTGTTCAATGAGCTGAAAGCCGCACTGAAGGACAATGGTGTGGACTATGACCGTTCGCCCATCTACCGCGATTTTCGTGCTGGCGATGTGCGCCACTCTCAGGCCGATATCGGCAAAATCACCACACTCTTAGGCTATGCACCTGACTTCACGCTGAAACAGGGTGTCAGCAAAGCCATGCCTTGGTATGTCCGGTCATTAAAATCGCAGTCATAGACATGAATGCTGCCGTCTATAAGCGGATACTGACGTCCTCGGTCATCATTCTTGTGTTGGGGGTGGTGGTCAATCTGAGCGGATTGGTCAAAGAGCTGTTTGTCGCTCAGCGCTTCGGCACGGGCAATCAGCTCGACATCTTTACCATGGGCTTTGCGATCCCGCTGTTTCTGGTGGGATTGTCGTCGTCGGCCATGAGCTCGGTGGTCGTGCCTGCGTATATCGCATCGAGAGAGCATGTGCGGCTGGCTCAATTCATTCCGGATGCCATCCGGCTCGTGCTCTTGGCCTCGGGCTGCCAGATCGTGCTGTCGATCGTGGCGACGATGGTCCTCATGCCTTATATGGCGACTGGCTTTGATGCGGAGAAGCTGCATCAAAGTATGGTCGTAGGACTGCTGCTGGTGCCGGTGATCCTGATTCAGAATCTGAGCTCCTTTCTGGACAGTATCCTTAATAGCGAAGACAAGTCGATCTATAACAATACCATCGCGCTTTTCTTACCGCTGGGGACGGTGATCCTGATTGTGCTCACCACCTCGATCAGCCCATGGGTGCTGTGTGCGGGTCTGGTGCTGGGCTATAGTCTGAAACTGGCGTTTCAGATGTATCCGTTTTTGCAGATCAGTCGTTCGTATGGCGCTGGTTATACCCATGCGGGAGTCAGCCCAAGTCAACCGCTGGTGCGCCGCAATCAGGCGCTGATCAAGGAGTTTGGCTGGCTGATTTTTTCGTCGGTGATTTTGGGTTTATTGCCGATTATCGCGCAGTCCTATGCGGCGTCTTTATATACGGGTGCGGTATCCAGTCTGAATTATGCCAATAAGCTGATTGGGATCGGCCTTGTGATTCTCTCCAACGTGATCACGGTGGTGTTTTTGCCGTTCATTTCCAAAGAGATCACCCGCGATACGCAGGCTGGGGTGCAGGTGGGGGTGCGGCTTGCGGTCGTGGTGCTGGTGCTGCTGTTCGTCATCCTGATCCCGGTCTATTTTGGTTTGCAGCCGATCGTCCGGCTGGTGCTGGAGCGCGGGCGTTTTGACCGTCAGAGTACGGCGCATGTGGTTGAGGTCTTGCAGATGATGATCTGGTATGTGCCTTTTTATGTGTCGAGTACGCTGCTTGCGCGGCTGGTGGTGGCGCTGAATCGCTCATCGGTGTTTATCGTCGGCAATATCATCAGTCTGGCGGTCTTTGCGCTGTTGGCACATGCGGCCGTAAACCATCTCGGCGTCGGTGGCATCGGTGTTGCACTGACGGTGGTGTATGCCATCTCATTTTTCTATCTTTTGGTGCGAATCCAATGGCGTGGGGTGCGCACATGAAGATTACCATGGTCATCAGCTCGCTGGGTGCGGGCGGTGCGGAGCGGGTGCTGGTCGGGATTGCCAATCACTGGCAGGCGGCAGGACATCGCGTCACGATCATCACCTATGTCGGTGGGGAGAGCTTTTATCCGCTGGTGGCAGGCGTGGTGCATCGGGCCTTGCCTGCGGATCGGGTGGTGTATGGCCTGATCGGTCTGCCGGTGCGGGCGCTGTCGTTTGTCCGGCGCATCGCACGCCTGCGTCAGGCGATCATACAGACCGCTCCGGACAAGATCGTCAGTTTTGTGGATAAAACCAATGTCCTCACCTTGCTGGCCTGTAGCGGTTTGTCGTATGACATCGTGATCTCTGAGCGCACCAATCCGCGCTATTACCCCATTGGTCATATCCAGAGCCTGCTGCGGCAGTGGCTCTACCGCCATGCCAAGGTGCTGGTGATCCAGACCCGATCCTTGCTGGACTGGGCGGCAGGCTATGTGAGACCGGAGCAGATCGCGGTCATCCCCAATGCGCTGGATCAGGCGCGCGTCCAAGCGATCGTCCAGGCCATACAGTCTGCCGGTCAGCAGACGGTGACCTTGCCGGTCTGGGGCAAGCGCATCATCGCGATGGGACGCCTAAGTGCCGAAAAAGGGCATGATTTATTACTGACAGCATGTGCGCCGGTCCTGCAGCAATACCCCGACTGGGGGCTGGAGATCATCGGTGATGGCCCACTCCGCGCACGCCTGCAGCAGCTCAGTCATGAGCTGGGTATCGCGGATCGGGTGCATTTCTACGGGCAGCTCAAGCATCCCTTTGAGGTGATGGCAGGGGCCGATGTGTATGTGCTGCCGTCGCGGGTCGAGGGTTTCCCTAATGCGCTGCTCGAGGCCATGGGGCTGGGGCTGCCGGTGGTGAGTTTTGACTGTCCGTCGGGGCCATCGGATCTGATCGCACACGGCGAGAACGGGCTGCTGGTTGCACCGGAGGATGTCGCGCAGATGTCGCAGGCGCTGGTGTCGCTGATACAGGATGAGGCCTTGCGCCAGCGGCTCGGGACCCATGCCCGCTATGTGCTGGATAGCTATGCGGAAGAACGGATCATGCATCGATGGGATGAGGTGCTCAATTGAGTAAACATATTGCACTGGTGTCGCCGACCTTGGGTGCGGGTGGCGCTGAGCGGACGGTGATTCTGCTTGCCAATGATCTGGCGACCCGTCAAGACTGCCGTGTCTCGCTCATCGTGGCGTCAACGCAAGGTGAGGCGGGCAAGCTGCGGGCGGAGGTCGCACCCGAGGTCGAGCTAGTCGATTTTAATTGCCAGCGTGTGGCGAATCTGGCGCAGGGTCTCCCGGCATGGCTACGCACACATCGACCGGATGTGCTGGTCAGCAGTCAGACGCATACCAATATCATGTGCTACTTCGTGGCGCGCTGGAGCGGCTTTAAAGGTCGTGTGATTGCACGCGAGGTTAGTACGCCGAGTGTCAATCTCAAACATTTAACCGGGCTGAAAAAGACAGCCATGCAGGTCCTGATGCGCTATGTCTATCGACGGGTGAGTCATATCGTGCCGGTATCCGAAGGTGTCGCCGAAGATCTGCAGCGCTATCTGGGATCGTCCTTTGCACATATGACCGTGATCTATGATCCAGTGATCTCCGATACGCTGTATGCACGTGCGCGTGAGGCTGTGCAGCATCCATGGTTTGCCGAGGATCGTGCCTGTCCTGTGGTCTTGGCGGTGGGCCGCCTGACCGAAGCCAAGAACTATCAATTGCTCATCCGTGCTTTTGCTGATGTGGTGCGCGTGCGGGATGCGCGTCTGATGATTTTGGGGGAAGGCGAGGATCGGGCGGTGCTTGAGCAACTGGTGAGGGATCTGGGTTTAACGTCCGTGGTGAGTCTGCCAGGCTTTGATCCCAATCCTTTTCGCTATATGGCGCAATGTGATGCCTATGTGATGAGCTCACAGTGGGAAGGGTTGCCCGGTGCATTGATTCAGGCGCTGGCGTTAGGTGCGCCGGTGATCTCGACCGATTGCCCCAGCGGACCACGCGAGATCCTGCAAAATGGCCGTCTGGGCCGACTGGTGCCCAATCAGAGCGGTGCCGATTTGAAAGAAGCGTTATTACTGACATTAGCAGCGGGTGCTTTGAGCGACCGGACGGTCGAGACAGCCGCCATCCAGCCTTATACGGTTGAGACCACGCTGCAGCAATATGTCGGTCTGTTTGAGATGGGTCGCGCATGAACAGATTCGTTTTTCTGGTGCTGAATTTTTATGTCATTCAGCTCTATCTGAATGTTCCGCTCTATGCCGGTCAGGCGGGGCTGGAAGTCTTGCTGCCTTTTTTGAATTACACCTTTCTTGCGCTGGTCTTTGTCTATCTGCTGTTGAATCTAAAGCGGCTCCGCTTGCCGGTACCCTTTCTGGGGTTGTACCTGATCTTGTTCCTGTTTTCGCTGTGGTCCGAGGCGTTGCTGGGGGACGAGGAGCTCTTTGTGACGGTGATCGGGAACTACAGTAAGGTGCTGATCTTGCTGCTGGGGACGGTGCTGTTCTTTGGGATTTCGGCGGTGAATCGCTACAAGGTGATGCCGATCTTTGTGATCAGTGCATTATTGGCGTCTTTTTTTAATGTGATCGATTTCTTTTTTCAGGATCAGTTCTTTCAGATCATGGATGGGTTTGGCGTGCGGGCGGCGGGTTTTTATATTAACCCCAATAATGCCGCTGCCGCGATCCTCTTGGCGATGGCGGTCTCGACGGCGTCACTGCCTAATCGCTACCGGATCTGGTTTATCAGTGCCTGCCTGATCGGGGTGGCGCTGACGCTGTCGCGTGGCGGTATGTTGGTGTGGTTTGCGCTGTATATCTTTTTTCTGTTTAACAAAACCATTGATACCAAGACTGGCATCGTGTTTACCGGGACACTGGTTTTTCTGCTCACGGCACTGGGCGTGGTCTTTGAATACTTGTCCGATGTCGTCGATCTGGGCCAATACGCCGATCGCGTGTCGTTTTTGGAAGGTAAGGATGTCGGGCAGAGTGTAGAGAGCGATTCGCGCTTTGGCCTGATCACGCGCTCGCTGGATTTGTTTAGCAGTAGCCCCTTGTATGGCAATGGTACCAATGCCTTGCTGCGCAGTGGTTCGGATCAGCTGAGCCACAATCAGTATCTGGCCATGCTGGTGGACTATGGGGTGATCGGGCTGTTTGTCTATCTTGTGATGGTGTATGAGGTCTTTAAGTCCAAGCGCGAGTTCTGGGCGGCCTGCCTCTGTGTGCTGCTGTGGGGGATGTTTGCGCACGATATCCTGCAGCAGTATGTATTTGTCATTACCTTTGCTTATGTGTCGCTTTACCGCAAGGAAGATCGACCGTTGCTGACCATTTAAGTGAATTTTTTCGGATAGAGATATGTGTGGATTGGCCGGTTTTTTTGATCAGCATCTGGACGCGGATCAGGCTCAGGCGGTACTGACGAAGATGCTGTACCCGATCATCCATCGGGGACCGGATGACGAAGGCATCTGGACGGATGCAGGCATGGCACTGGGCCATCGCCGTCTGTCGATCTTAGATCTCTCGGCGGCGGGTCATCAGCCGATGCCGTCCGCATCCGGGCGCTATGTGATCGCGTTTAATGGTGAGATCTATAACTACCGCGAGATCAGGGCGACGCTTGAGCAGTCGGGACAGATCGCGTGGCGCGGACACTCGGATACCGAGGTGATGCTGGCGGCGTTTGAGGCCTATGGCGTTGAGCGCACGCTGCAGCTCTTGAACGGGATGTTTGCCTTTGCGGTGTGGGATCGCACCGAGCAGGTGCTGATCTTGGCGCGGGATCGCTTTGGTGAGAAGCCACTGTATTACCATCCGCAAGCGTCGCGGATCGTGTTTGGCTCTGAGCTGACGACGATTGAGCAGTTTCCCGGATTTGAGCGCAAGATCGACCGTGAAGCACTGGCGGAATACGTCAAATACACCTATATCCCCGCGCCATGGTCGATCTATCAGGATGTGCGCAAGCTGCGTCCTGCGCACTATCTGGTCTGGTCGCCTGCGCAGGGTATCGTGCGCGAGCAGTGCTACTGGGATATCCAGTCGATTGCTGAGCAGTCGCAGCGCGAGATCGTGCCGATGTCCGATGAGGAGGCGATAGGTGAGCTTGATCGCTTGCTCAAAGACGCTGTGGCGCTACGTATGGTGGCGGATGTGCCGCTCGGGACCTTCCTGTCGGGTGGGATCGACTCCTCCGTGGTGTCGGCGGTGATGCAACAGCAGTCCAGTCAGCCGGTGCGGACCTTCTCGATCGGTTTTGATATACAGGGCTACAACGAAGCCGAGCATGCGGCGGCGGTCGCAAGCCATCTGGGCACCGATCACACCGAGCGCTATGTCTCGGGGCGGGATGCGCTGGCGGTGGTGCCCAAGCTCGGCGCGACGTATGACGAGCCCTTTGCGGATTCATCGCAGATCCCGATGTATCTGGTGAGCCAGATTGCACGGGATGAGGTGACGGTCTGCCTGAGCGGGGACGGTGGTGATGAGCTGTTTGGCGGTTATTCGCGTTATTTTATGGGTCCGCAGATCAACAATAAGCTCAGCAAGGTGCCGATGCGCCAGCCGTTGCGCTTTCTGCTCGACAAAATGCCCTTCTATCTCTTGGACCTGGCGGCGCGTGTGGCGAGCAAGGTGACGGGGCTGCCGCTGACTGCAAGCAAGCTCAGATTGTTTGCCTCTTTGCTCTCGGCGCGAAATCAGTATGAACTGTACTGCCTGTTGATGATGTGTTGGCGCAACCCACGCGCCGTCGTGCTGGGTAGCACCAACCGCTATCAGCATGATTATCAGTTTGATTTGAAAGACTTCACGCATGTCATGATGATGCATGACACCCTGACCTATATGCCGGGCGATATCCTGACCAAGGTGGACCGTGCGTCCATGGCTGTGAGTCTGGAAGGTCGTATCCCCTTGCTCGATCACCGCATCGCCGAGTTTGCCTGGCGCTTGCCGCTGTCGCAGAAGGTGCGCGACGATCAGGGTAAATGGCTGCTCAGACAGGTGCTGTATCAGTATGTGCCGGCGTCACTGATCGACCGACCCAAGATGGGCTTTGGCATCCCGCTGGGCAACTGGCTGCGGGGTGAGCTGAAGGAGTGGGCGGGAGCGATGCTGGACCCGGTACGGCTGACGCAGCAAGGCTTGCTGGATGCCCGTATGATCCAGCAGCTGTGGCAGCAGCATTTGCTCGGTCAGTTTGATTACAGCAGTCAGCTCTGGTCGATCATCATGCTGCAGGCATGGCTGGCTGAGCGAGGCATGTGATCCGTCATGAAAGTACTGCATGTGATTACCAATTATGCCGGCGCCGGCGGTGCAGAGCGTGCACTGTCGCGGGTCATTGCGGGTACGCCGCAGCATGAGCATGTGATCGTCGCCTTGATGGGGTTTTCTGAGCTGTATCAGGATACGCTGCA
>JASLEL010000170.1 GCA_030151145.1 Aquirhabdus sp.
CGGCATCGTTGAACAGTCGCCCAAGATGGAAGGCAAACAGATGGGCATGCTCATCGGTCCGAAGAAAAAGAAATAATCTGTCGCCAGATACCGTGTGGTCTTCACACGGTCATGTGATCAAAAAAACCTGCGCTTGGCGCAGGTTTTTTTTATGGGCGAAGCGTGAGGATTGCTGTCATTACTACAGGTTCTATGGCAGATCTGATCGGAAAATGGAAAAATTGCAGATAAGGGTCACAAAAGTACTGTAGATTGGACATGGAATTTACAGATGTACATGGAAGTATAGATATCAAAAAGCGTGATCTGATTATGCTTCTGTTCGCCTGATCCGGTTGGCAGACCAGAAGAGATAACTTAAGGGTGCAATGCCACGTGTTGTGAGGGGAAGTGATGAACGCGAGTCTGAATTTTTTTAATCTACAAAGCACGGATGCGTCTAATGCGGCGATCTACCATGAACCATTTCCGTTCATGATCGCGCATGGTGTATTGAACCAGAACCAGCAGGAAGTGCTGGCACAGGATTTTCCGGCCTATACCGAGGCGGGTTATTTTCCTTACTATCCCGAAGAGTGCGGTCCGGCGATTTCCGCTTTGATTGATGAGGTGACATCACCTGCGGTGGCGGATCAGCTGGGTGCGCAGCTCGGCATCGAGAATCTGTCGCGCTATCCGGTGCTGGTCACCATCTGCAAACATCTGAATCGTCGTCATGGCACGATTCATACCGACAGCCTGTCCAAGGTGGCTACCGCCCTGATCTATATGAATGATCGCTGGGATGGGACCAGTGATGGCTGCCTGCGTTTTTTGGCCAGCTCCGATAACATCGAAAATACACTGGTGCCAGAGGTCGCGCCGCTGTTTGGTTCCTGCGTGATGTTCAAACGCACTGAGTGCTCATACCACGGTCATTTGCCGTATGAAGGCGAGCGCCGGGTCATCCAGATCGCCTGGGTGGTCAATGAAAAAGAACGCGATCGCAAGATCAAGCGTGGTCGTTTTACCCGCTGGGTGAAGAGTTTGTTTGGCGGTCTGGACCGTCAGATTGGTCGTGATCGTGACGTCAATAAAGGTCATTTGAACTGACCGATAGACCATCCATCAGGCAGCAATTCTGCGTGCACTATATAGAAACCGTGACGGTTGCTCGTCGCGGTTTTTTTTATGGTTGTGTGTCACAGCCAGAGATGGTGGTTTGGTGCTCAATGCTGACTTGGCTGAACCAGCGTTTCAGCCAGCGACTGGTTTTTTCTTCTGCTGACAGTTGTCGTGGCGAGGCGGTGGTGGCGGATGTGAAGGCGGGCGGATATCCGGTCGTGGCATCTTTCAGGATGCGTGCATTGACCGTCGCATAGCGATGACCGTCATGTGTATAGCCGACGCAGGTGAGTACACCACAGATGCTGCAGAGCAGAAATTCGGCTAATTGATCTCCGTGCCGATAAGCGTTAATCCGCTGTGGATCTTTGATGCGCAACTGTAGCTCGCCTGCTGGATCGGAGATATACATGGCGCCATGTAACTGGCAGAAATCACAATCGCATGCGCGTGGGCTGACATCCGTCAGTACAAAGTGGGTCGAGAGCGTACAGGTGATGTTCTGGCAATGACAACCACCGATATAGTGATAGCGCGTCATAAGGCACCAGGCGGGCTGAATGTCATGGTCAGGCTAGCTGATGTTGGGGCGGATGTCATGGGTGCGTATTTAAGTTTTTGATAGTTTGAGCATTGTTGGTCAACTGAATATGAGCTGATATATGGTCAGAAATGAACCGGTTGCATGTAACATTTATTTTCGACGTAAGCCTGTAAATTCAGCTAGTATTAAGGCAGGATGCGGGTACTTCTTAGGCGTGAGTAATCAGCCTGAGCGATATGCATGGCGTTGAAAGCTGCATTTTGAGACGATACCGAGTAATCTTAAGCATCTTTTTTGCATTTTGCACAGGTCAGGCAAAATGCAGCACGACAGACACAGTGAGGGAAGGGCTGTGGATTTGGGAACGCGCCTTTAGGTGCGCGGTCGGTGGTAAGGATACCCATGAATGGTTTTTTTTGAGTTGTCTGGTACAACACACGGAAATAAGTAAGGTAAGTGTTTTATGGTGACAGCGGCTTTAACGCATGCACGTACACATCGGGTATTGTGGACTCTCTTTTTGGTGATCATTGGCGTTTATCTCTTGGTCGCGACTGTGACGTATTCACCATATGATCCGGGCTGGTCGCATCTGTCCAGCGATACGCAGCAGGTGACCAATGCCACAGGCGTTGCCGGCGCTTGGCTGGCTGATCTCTTGTATGGATTTTGGGGTCGTGCGGCATTGTTGCTGCCGTTTTTGGTCTTGATTGAAGCCATTCAGCTCTGGTATCCCCGCAGCTATGTGCAGCGGCCATACCGTCTGGCGGGTGAAGTCTTTATGCTGGTCATTGCATCTGCATTGTTTGGGCTGCATGGCATGCAGGCCTCGGATACCATGCAGAATGCGGCAGGCGGCATTCTGGGCTTTGAGTTATCCCAGCACTTGTTGGGCATGATGCCGTCATTTGTGGCAACGGCCATTCTGCTGGCGCTATTCTTTGTAATTTTTACCTTTGCCTTTGGTGTGGCGTGGGGCAAGACCTTGGATGCGGTGGGTGAGATCCCCATGCTGCTCAATGAGCTGTTTTACCGCAATGTGCCAGAGCCTAAACCCGTCGCCAGAGCGGGGCAACATACTCAGGTGAGGCTCCCGGCAACTGCTGTTACCACGTCGCCAGTCACTGCGGCGACTGCGGAGTCCGTGCATGTATCCACGACCTCCAGTGCTCCGATCACCAGTCAGCCTGTCGCCGATACGGTCCAGTCAACTGCGAAGACATTCGCTGAGGTCATGACTGCCGCTGCGGTGCCTGCGGCGGTGGCATCCGATGCGCGTGCTGAGTCTGCCAGAGTGGAGCCTGACCCGACCGAGACGCCACAGACTGTGGTGCCTACACTGGCGATCCCTTCGCCCAAGCCGCTTGAGCAACCCATCGTCGTGCGTAAGGCCCCCTCGATTAACTGGGAAGATGACTTCTTTCATCGTGCACTGGATGTGATCCCGGATGATGAAGAGGAGGCAGCGACTCCGGCGGTATTGCCATCCGCAGCGCATGTCTCCGTTGCACCTGCGGCTACCGCCAGTGTGGTGACATCGGTTGTGGCTTCGCCTGCTTATGACATACTGATGTCACACGAAACGCCTGCCCATGATGTTTCGCGGCAAGATCACATTCTGCGTGAAGATGCTGCTCAGGAAAGCTATTCACAATCAGGTCATGCACAAGCCGCTGTTGTCAACGACGCTTTGCAGCATGATGCGATTCCTGAGGCTACGCAACCGGTACAGTTGTCTAGCAGTAGTGGATGGGCCGCACGTATTGGCGAATTACCTGCACAAGTGGAGTCTCTACCGCAGACAGAAACGGAAGCGCCAGATTTTATCGATGAGCAATCTGCAGCACCGGCGATAACGCCTGCTGTGATGCAGACACAGGCGCTACAGCAAGCCTATCAGTCGCAGCCCATCCAGCCTGAGCCGATACAGCCTGCTGCGAGACCTGCGGCACCATCATCAGCACCTATCAACTCTCCGGCACAGGATTGGGATGCGCCATTGACCGATGCTTTTGGTCGTCCGCTCTCGCGTGCTATGCAGACCGTGCAGCATCGTGCCAATCTGTCGCCGCTACCGGGTCTTGAGCTGCTGGAGCGTCCGGATCTGTCTAGACGCGCCAGTTATACACCGGAGCAGCTCAGTCGCTTATCCGAGCTGCTTGAGATCAAGCTCAAGGAATTTAACGTGGTTGCCCGTGTGATCGAGGCGCAGCCGGGTCCGGTGGTCACGCGCTTTGAGCTGGAGCTGGCGGCTGGTGTTAAGGCATCCAAAGTCACCAATATCGCCCGTGACCTTGCACGATCCCTGTCTATGGCGTCAGTGCGCGTGGTCGAGGTGATCCCGGGTAAGCCTTATATCGGGATCGAAGTACCCAATGCCACGCGTGAGATGGTGCGCTTGATCGAGCTTCTGGAGATGCCGGCCTATCGAGATCCGAAGGGCTTGATCAGTATGGCGATGGGTAAGGACATTGCGGGGCGTCCGGTCCTGACCGACCTTGCCAAAGCGCCGCATATGCTGGTGGCCGGTACGACAGGCTCGGGTAAGTCGGTGGCGATCAATGCCATGCTGCTGTCGATGCTGATGAAGTACACGCCGAGCCAGTTGCGCCTGATCCTGATCGATCCCAAGCAGCTTGAGCTGTCCAACTATAACGACATCCCGCATCTGCTGACGCCGGTTGTGACGGATATGAAGGATGCGGCCAGCTCGCTGAACTGGTGTGTGGGGGAGATGGAGCGGCGCTATAAGCTCTTGGCCTTCATGAAGGTGCGTAACGTTGAAGCCTACAACCAGAAGATTATGGAGGCAGAAGCGCGTGGCGAGGACTTGCTGGACCCACTATGGCGTCCAGAGGACAGTGCTCTGCAGCAGCGTGCGCCACGGCTTAAGACCATGCCCTTGATCGTGGTGGTGGCGGATGAGTTTGCCGACATGATCATGCAGGTCGGCAAGAAAGCCGAAGAGCTGATCCAGCGTCTGGCCCAGAAGTCGCGTGCGGCGGGTATCCACCTGATCCTTGCGACCCAGCGTCCGTCGGTGGATGTGATCACCGGTCTGATCAAGGCCAACATCCCGACCCGTGCCGCCCTGCGTGTCAACAGTAAGGTGGACTCGCGGACCATTCTCGATGAGGGCGGTGCGGAATACCTGCTGGGTCATGGCGATATGCTGTTCCTGGCTCCGGGTAAAAACGAGCCCGAGCGGGTGCATGGTGCTTTCATCAGTGATGATGAGGTGAACCGCATTTGTGACGCGTGGCGCGAGCGTGGTAGTCCGGACTATGTCGATGAGATTCTGGATGCTTATGATGAGGAAGCGCCGAGCAAAGGTGGTGGCTATGAGTCCTCCGACAGCGATGTCGAGCGTGATCCGGTCTATGATGATGTGCTGGCCTTCGTCATGGAGACGCGCAAAGTCTCGGCCTCGGCCATCCAGCGTAAATTCTCACTGGGCTACAACCGCGCCGCGCGTATCGTCGATATGATGGAAGAGGCCGGTGTGGTCAGTCCGATGCAGGCCAATGGCAAGCGCGAAATCCTGATCTGATCAGGACGCCATTTCTTGTTATGAGGAGTGTTTGGCTGTTTTAGCTAACCACTCCTCGTATCGTCGGTCCAGAGTTGGACGCAACTTATCGAAGTTCTGCCATGTGTCAGCCACATAATAAAGTTCTGGCAGATTGCTCCCTAGAGCAGCATCGTAGTCACCTAAATATGCCCCACGTTCGAAATCAAAGTATTCAGCCGTAAACGCATTTCCTTGCGCATTTAAATCCTCATCCCAAAACTTTCCGTCGCAGGCAGTCAGGAAAAAGACACCCGGTGTGATTTTGCGTTGTTCAAGGCTTGGTAAGTTCTCAGGGAAATCATGAATATGGATATCGCCGCCTAATCCTTGAAGTAATGCCCAGACGAGGAACATCCCGGTATGAGTTGCTCCCGCTTCGGGAGGAAGGCCTTTGGGAAAGTTATCACCGCCATAATGCCAAGAGGCGTCATCATATTTCATGTTTTGTTCCCCATGTTTTTTGATTGAAGCGTGATTCTGTGGTCTAGCATAAGCGATGCATTTGTAATAAGCATCTGAAAAAATACGCCGTTGTTATTTGACCAGATGGATATTAACGTCTGGCTTTTGGAGCAGATATTGCTTATAACGGTCGTTTGGCTCGCGTCCATGAGTGATCCTTGCGGACGCTGATTTTAAGGAAAAGATATGACCCCTTCTGTTTTATCGTCGCACCGCATGTTTCGGTCACGCCGCGTCTTACCCCTGACATGGGCGTTATCTGTTGCGCTATGCAATATCTCTGCACATGCCAGTGAAGGCATGTGGACCCCGAATGGCCTGCCGCTGGACCAGCTCAAGAGCCAGTATCAGTTCAGCCCCGACCCAAAATGGGTGACCCATGTGCAGAAAGCCGCTGTGCGTCTGGCAGGTGGCTGCTCGGGCTCCTTTGTGTCGCCTGACGGTCTCGTGCTGACCAATCACCACTGCGTGAATAGCTGCGTGCAGCAACTCTCGACCGCCGATAAAGATTTTATTAAAACCGGTTTCTTGGCCAAGAATCAAACCGACGAGATCAAGTGTCCTGAGATCGAGCTCAATCGTCTGGATGAGATCAGTGATGTGACGACGCAGGTCAAGCAGGCGACCGCAGGCAAGGAAGGCGAAGACTACAGCAAGGCTGAGAAAGCCGTGAAGTCGAATCTTGAGAAAGCCTGCGTGGGTGATGATAAAGACACCACGCGCTGTGATGTGGTCAGCCTTTATCATGGCGGTGTGTACAACCTCTACAAATACCATCGCTATCAGGATGTGCGCCTAGTCTTTGCACCGGAATTGGCGATTGCGTTCTTTGGCGGTGATCCGGATAATTTTAATTTCCCGCGCTATGACCTCGATATGGGCATGCTGCGTGCCTATGAGCATGACAAACCGGCCAAGGTTGTGGACTATTTCCCGTTCTCCAAAAATGGTGCTGAAGATGGCGAGATGACCGTGGTGGTGGGGAATCCCGGCGGTACGGATCGGCAGCTCACCATTGCCGAGCTTGAGACGACGCGAGACTACGATCTGATCCCGCGCTTACTCTTGCTGTCCGAGCTGCGCGGTGTGTTGGAGCAGTTCCGTCGTCAGGGTCCAGAGGAATACCGCATCGCCCAGCATGATATCTTTGGGATTGAGAATTCCTTTAAAGCGCTGCGTGGTCGTTTGCAAGCATTACAAGACCCGCAAGTTTTTTCTCTGAAGCAGCAACAAGAAGCGGAGTTACGTGATTACGTCAAAGCCAGTCCAGAACGCGAAGCCAAATATGGCAAAGCATGGGATGAAGTCGCCAAAGCAGAAGCTGTCTATCGCAATATCGAAACACCGCTTAAGTACATCGAATATGGTCGCGGGTTTAGCTCGGATTACTTCGCCGATGCGCGTCTCTTGGTCCGTGGGGCTGCCGAGCGGCAGAAACCAAACCCTGAGCGTCTACGTGAATTCACGGAGTCCAAACTCCCGAGCGTGACCCAGCAATTGTTCTCAACCGCGCCGATTTATCCTGAGCTTGAGAAGGTCAAATTGACTTTCGCCCTGACCAAGCTGCGCGAAAACTTGGGTGCCGATAATGCCTTGGTCAAGCAGGTCTTGGGTAAAGAGTCGCCGGAAGTGGTGGCTGCACGTCTGGTCGCAGGCACCAAACTGGGTGATCCGGCGGTGCGCAAAGCGCTGTGGGAAGGTGGTCAGGCGGCAATCGATGCCTCAACTGATCCGGTCATCCTGCTTGCGAAATCCATTGATGGCGAAGCCCGCGCGATCCGCAAGCAGTATGAAAATCAGGTCGAGTCGGTGATCGATAAGAATTCCGAGCTGATCGCGGCGGCCCGCTTTGACAAATACGGCACCAGCGTTTATCCGGATGCGACCTTCACCCAGCGTTTCTCCTTTGGCAAGGTCAAGGGTTGGGAGAGTAAAGGGCAGTGGATCAAGCCGTTTACCGACATACAGGGCGCCTTTAATCGTGCGACTGGCTTTGAGCCATTTGCCCTGCCGGAGTCGTGGCTCAAGGCCAAAGATAAGCTCAACGGTCAGCAACGCTTTGACTTTGTCACCACCAACGACATCATCGGCGGTAATTCCGGTAGTCCGGTGATCAATGGCAAAGCTCAGATCGTGGGTCTGGTCTTTGATGGCAATATCGAGTCGTTGGGCGGGGATTACTGGTTTGATGAGCGTGTCAATCGGACTGTAGCGGTGCATACCGGTGCGATTCTGGAAGCGCTGCAGCAGGTCTATCAGGCGGATCGGATCGTGAAGGAATTGAAAGCGTCACAGGCGAAATAACAGCCTTATCTTTGATTGTCTTTTGTATACGGGCAGTCCGAATGGACTGCCCGTTTTGTTTTTGGTACGAGCGGTGTTTATGTCAGGACGTGTAAGTACTGGCCAGTGTCTGCGTCAGATTGTGTCGGGCTTGGGTTTCCAGTCGTGCATATAGCGCTGGTGTATGGTAGAGGCGAGGCCGGGCGAGAAAGCTTGCAAGGATGGCTCGCCGTTTTTGTTGAAACAGATCCGGTTCTACCCACGCATACTCCAGCCGGATCTGGACCTCGTATTCGTCAAAGCGCTCGGGTGTTGCGCCTAAGATCGAGAGATCAATGTCCGTGATTAAATGCTCAAGCGGTGTTTGTGGTAGCTGCGCATGTGCGGTCACCATGATCAGTGTCTCGATCTCTGCGATGGTCGACGCCGCGACTTGAGCGGCGTGGAGTACGCGATTGCTCCAGTCGGCACTCAGGTGCTCATTCTCATGTCCACGCACATCATAGATGGCATCGTGAAACCAGAGTGCCATGCCTACCATGGCTGTATCAGGTGTCTGTGGTGCATATTCATCCAGCAGGCTTAGGCACTCCTCCAGATGCTGCAGAGTATGGTAATGGCGCTGTGGCTCCTGATAGGCACGCAGTAGTTCATGCAAGATAGGCGTAGCGTCGCCTTGTGCTTGCAAGACTTGCCAGTATTGATGCCACTGGTGTTGCAACGAGATCATGGCGATTCCGGCAAGAAGGGTGAGGCTTGAGGATAGTGCGGGATGCTCTTGTCTGTAAAGCCCGCAACTGACCCGACAAATCGCCGACGCAAGCGATAAAATCTGCTAAAGTGCTGCCTTCACGAGATACACACAGGGGATAACTCATGGCATTACGCTGGACGGATTCACTCGAGATTGCGCTGGCCCTGATCGATGCGCATCCGGATGTGGACCCCAAGACCATTCGCTTTACCGATCTGCATCGCTGGGTGCGTGAGCTGCCGGATTTTCAGGATGACCCGAACCGTTCCAATGAAAAAATTCTGGAAGCCATTCAGATGTGCTGGCTGGACGAGGTCTGATCGACATTTTTAATGCTGTTTTGGCGAGAAAAGCCAAGCAGTACACATCATGGACTAGCTTTGTCATATACCGTCGGTATAATACGCGGCGATAAAAAATTTTGCTTTAATCAACTCAACCAAGGAAATTGTTACCATGGCCATTGAACGTACTCTGTCGATCGTCAAGCCTGATGCCGTAGGCAAAAACCACATCGGCGATATCTACGCCCGTTTTGAAAAAGGCGGTCTGAAGATCGTTGCTGCCAAAATGAAGCAACTGTCGAAAGCAGATGCCGAAGGCTTCTACGCTGAACACAAAGAGCGTGGCTTCTTCCCAGACCTGATCTCGTTCATGACTTCGGGTCCTGTACTGGTTTCCGTACTGGAAGGCGAAAACGCCGTACTGGCTCATCGCGACATCCTGGGTGCCACCAACCCGAAAGATGCTGCTCCTGGCACCATCCGCGCAGACTTTGCATCCAGCATCGACGAAAACGCTTCTCACGGCTCTGACTCCGTTGCTTCGGCTGAGCGTGAAATCGCTTACTTCTTCGCTGCTGACGAAGTGACCGTACGTACTCGCTAAGTTCGCGACGGACACCGTCTGCAGATCTGGCTTTTACGGTCTAAAACGTCATTTTGTCGGCGTCCGTGGTAGAATCTGCAGATACATGTGTTGGTTGTGATGAAAACCAGATGTCATGTACATCTGGTTTTTTGTTTATGGGCGAGCAGGATTGTTTTTTACGCTCAAACAATCATGGTTTGCCTGTTGTCCTTTGCTGGTACAGGCAAGAATTTTTTGATGTGGATTTGTGGTGATGGCGGTGGTGATGACAGTTTCTCTGGGTGATGTTGCAGTCAATGTGCAAGAGACCGATGTGGCAGATGCGACGTCCGGAATGGATCGTGCGCGCGTCAATACATTTGATCCCG
>JASLEL010000204.1 GCA_030151145.1 Aquirhabdus sp.
GTGGAATTTTGTCGATGATCGCCGGATAAAAGACATCCTCCTCAACCGCCATATGACGCAGCAAATCACGGCACAGATAACTCACAAACTTCTCTTTCAGCCGCTCTTCGCCTGCACCTAAAGCGCTGTAGTCGGCAAAGATGTCATGAATCTGACGGTGCTCTGCCCGCAGCAGTTCAGTCGCAGTCATCGGCATAATTTCTACTTTCTGATTCATTTCAGACCTCCTTCTCACATACTGAGTGAGTTGGACCATTAAGTTGCCCTATGGTAGGTCGTCAAATGCGGGTTGGCTGTCTAGACTTGTGTCATTTATCATGACTTCGTTAACCATCATGGCCTTATTTTTAATCAATATCCAGAGATAACAATATGATGCACAAATCATGAGTAACCATGAATAACCAATCCCTCCCACACCACACACATACTCACGTCTGGTTACATCCTGCGCCAATCCCTTTTAAAACAGCCCATATCGCCTCTATCTATGAGCGGTCAAGCGTATTTATCCGCGTTTGATGGCCTGCAGGAGTCCATCGATCAGTACTTAAATGCGTTATAATATTAAACCAGCTCGGCAATGTATGGTTTTTTGCTATTCATATCACCATTTCTCACTACCAATATCGGCAAAAAACATTTTTCATATAAAGCTGAAACTGTTACATTGACGACCTATTTTTGACCCACAGCCACTATCAGGCAGCTATGTACGTCTATACTGAATTTGATCAAAACATTATTGATGAGCGTGTCGCGCAGTTTCGCGACCAGACCCAGCGTTTTCTTTCGGGTACCCTGACTGAAGACGAGTTCCGCCCTTTGCGTCTGCAAAACGGTCTCTATGTCCAGCGTTATGCACCCATGCTGCGTATCGCCGTGCCTTATGGTCTGATGAACAGCAAACAGATCCGCAAGATTGCGTCGATCAGTACCACCTATGACCGTGGCTATGCCCATGTCTCGACGCGTCAGAACATCCAGCTCAACTGGCCCGCCTTGGAGCAAGTCCCGGATATTCTGGCAGAGCTGGCCAGCGTGCAAATGCACGCCATCCAGACCAGTGGTAACTGTATTCGCAATACCACCACCGATCAGTTTGCCGGTCGCATCTCCGGTGAAGTCACCGATCCGCGCCCGACCTGCGAGATCATCCGCCAGTGGTCGACCTTCCATCCCGAGTTTGCCTTCCTGCCGCGTAAATTCAAGATCGCTGTCAGTGCCCTGCCTGAGACCGACCGTGCTGCGACCGCATTCCACGATATCGGCGTGTACCTTGTGCGTAAGAGCGACGTCGAAAAGTCGATTACTGACTATCAAGCTCGTCTGGCCGCCGCTCAAGCCCTACTGCCACAGATCGAAGCCGCAACCGATGAAGATAGCAAGGAAGCCCTGCAGGAGCAGTATGATGCAGTGCAGTATTCCTTCCTGAACGTCGATCTCGCCAAAGCCGCTCTGGCTGCCGAGCCGTCTGAGTGGGGCTATAAGATCATGGTCGGCGGTGGTCTGGGGCGTACCCCGATCATCGGCTCGGTGATCCGCGAATTCCTGCCGCGCGAAGACCTGATCGCCTACCTTGAAGCCTGTCTGCGCGTATATAACCTGCACGGTCGCCGCGACAACAAATACAAGGCCCGCATCAAGATTCTGGTCAAGGCGCTGACGCCTGCTGTATTTGCCGGTAAAGCCGAAGCTGAATTCAACGTCATCCGCGATGAACTGAAAGTCGAAGCTGGCCTCTACGACAAGATGGCTCTGAACTTCGTGCCTCCGACCTATCAGACTCTATCCGATGTCGATTTCAGTGCCGAGTTTAAAGATTATCCGGCTTTCCAGCACTGGTTCCAGATCAATACGCATCCGCACAAAGTCTCAGGCTATCGTATCGTCACGATTTCCCTGAAACGTGCCGGTATTGCACCGGGTGATGCAACCTCCGAAGAGCTGGATCTGATCGCCGACCTCGCTGACCAATACAGCTTTGGCGAGTTGCGTACCACCCACGAGCAAAACATCGTGCTGGCGGACGTCGAGCAAAGCAAGCTGTTTGCCCTGTGGCAAACGCTGACTGCCCATAACTTTGCCCGTGCCCATATTGGCTTCCTGACCGACATCGTCTGCTGCCCGGGCGGTGACTATTGCTCGCTGGCCAACGCCAAGTCGATCCCAATCGCCGAAGCCATCAGCCGCCGCTATCAGGATCTGGACACGGTCTATGACATCGGCCTGCTCGACATCAATATCTCGGGCTGTATGAATGCCTGTGGTCATCACCACGTCGGTCATATCGGCATTCTGGGTGTAGACAAGAAAGGCGATGAGTTCTATCAAGTCTCTCTGGGCGGTAATGCCGATCATGATGCAAGCTTGGGTGACATCCTCGGACCATCGTTTGGTGCAGACGAAGTCGCTGGGGTGGTCGAAGAGATCCTCAATACTTATCTCGACTTGCGTCAAACTGTCGATGGTCAGACCGAACGCTTCCTCGACACCTATCGCCGTATCGGCATGAACCCATTCAAGGAGCGCGTCTATGCCTAATACGTTTGATACCACCGCCCTGGTCCTGACCAATGCTGGCGATAAGGTTGCCAATACATATCAGCGCATCGACGAGGCGGGTAATGTGCCTGCAGGCGACGTGATCCTGACTGCCAATGAGCTGGCTCATCTGGCTCAGATCACCGGCAAAAAAGCCCTGATCCTCACCGTCGGTGATTCGCCAGAGACGCAGGCTTTGCCGCTGGATCAACTGGATCTGATCGCAATCCACTTCGCCTCCTTTGGCGATGGA
>JASLEL010000210.1 GCA_030151145.1 Aquirhabdus sp.
ACATCGGCCCACCGGGCCATCATGGCTGGACCTACTCGCATGATCAGGGCCGCATCAAGACCGAAGCCGCACTCAAAGGTGCCGTCACCACGACCTATGTCGACAATGTGCCCGAGACCGCCGACGCTGAGCGCGTGATGCGGGATCTGGCTCAGAAAGGTAATCAGGTGATCTTCGCGACGTCGTTTGGCTATATGAACCAGATGGCGAAAGTCGCGCAGCTCTTCCCCAAGACCACCTTCATGCATGCCACCGGCTACAAGACCGGACCCAATATGGGCACCTATGACGTGCATACCTACGAAGGTGCCTATCTGCTCGGCATCATCGCGGGCAAGACCTCCAAATCCGGCAAGCTCGGCGTGGTCGCCTCCTTCCCGATCCCCGAAGTGGTGCGCAACATCGATGCATTCACGCTCGGTGCACGTAGCGTGAACCCCAAAGCCACCACACAAGTGGTGTGGGTCAACTCCTGGTTTGATCCGGGCAAAGAACGCGATGCGGCGCTGGCCATGATCTCGCAAGGCTGTGACACGCTGATGCAGAACACCGACTCGCCCGCCGTGGTGCAGGCTGCGGAGCAAAAAGGCGTACATGCCTTCGGCTGGGACTCCGACATGAGCAAATTTGGCCCCAAAGCCCAGCTCGCCGCCTCCGTCCTGCACTGGGATGTGATCTATGAGAAGACCTTAAAAGACGTGTTGGCCAAGACTTGGAAACCGAGCCGCATCTGGTGGGGCGTGAGCCAGTCCGCCATTGATGTGGAGAACTTCGGTCCCGATATCACCCCGGATGCCAAGAAAGCCGTCTTGGATGCGCGTGACAAGATCCGTGCCGGCAAGCTGCACCCCTTCACCGGACCGATCACTGATCAGACCGGTAAAGTCGTCCTGCCTGCAGGTCAGGTCTTTAGCGACGATGTACTGGGCAAGCTGAATTTCTACGTCCAAGGCGTACAGGGCGTCCTGCCGAAATAACCCGACCGCCAAGTCTCACCACACCATGCCGGAATGCATCTGCTGTATTCCGGCATTATTTTTTATCACGCAGCCTGACTACGCACCTGTACCCGGTAATCCTTATGACTACTTTATTTCTCTACCATGCCGATACTCTGATCACCATGGACCCTGATCGCCGCGAGATCGCGGATGGTGCCTTACTCATTCAGGATGGCATCATCACCGCTGTCGATACGACTGACGCGCTGACCCGGCAAATCAACGAGCAGGCCATACACATCGATCAGCGCCTCAATATGGTGCATCGCATCGTCCTGCCCGGCCTCATCAACACCCACCATCACATGTACCAGAGCCTCACGCGCGCCATCCCGGCGGCACAGGATGCCGAGCTGTTCGGCTGGCTTAAGACGCTCTACCCGATCTGGCGACATCTGACGCCCGAAATGATCCGTATCTCGACCCTCACCGCCATGGCAGAGCTGATCCTGTCGGGCTGCACCACGACCAGTGATCATCTATACCTCTATCCCAACGGCTGTCGGCTGGATGACTCGATCGAGGCCGCCCGGCACATCGGCATGCGCTTCCATGCCTGTCGCGGCAGTATGAGTGTGGGAGTAAGCTCAGGCGGCCTGCCCCCGGATGATCTGGTCGAGCGTGAAGCCGATATCCTGACCGACAGCATGCGCCTGATCGAGACATGGCACGACCCCAAGCGCCACGCCATGCTGCGCATCGCCGTCGCGCCCTGCTCACCGTTCTCGGTCAGTCCCGATCTGATGCGCGAGTCGGCACGCCTCGCCCGCAGCTATGGTGTCTCAATGCACACCCATCTGGCCGAGAACGACAACGACATCGCCTACAGTCAGCATCACTTCGGCATGACGCCTGCCGCCTATGCCGAGTCGCTCGGCTGGCTGGGTGAGGATGTCTGGCATGCCCACTGCGTCAAGCTCGATAGCCATGGCATTGACCTCTTTGCGCGTACAGGCACCGGGATTGCACACTGCCCCTGCTCCAATATGCGGCTGGCCTCGGGCATCGCACCAATCCCGGCACTGCATGCGGCAGGCGTTGCCGTCGGGATCGGCGTCGATGGCTCGGCCTCGAACGATGGCGCACATCTCTTGGGCGAGACCCGGCAGGCCATGCTGCTCGCGCGCGTCGGTCATGGCCCAGATGCCTTGAGTGCGCGCAGTGCGCTTGAGATGGCAACCCTAGGCGGTGCCCGTGTCTTGGGACGTGATGATATCGGCGCGCTGGCGGTGGGCATGAGTGGCGATGTCATCGCTTATCGGACCGACACACTGGCGATGGCAGGTGCGGCGGTGCATGATCCAGTCGCAGCCCTGCTCTTTGCCGCACCGCAGACGGTGGATCTGTCGATCATCGATGGTCGCATCATCGTGCAGGACGGGGCCTTTGTAGATCTTGATCTGCCACCCGTGATCGAACGGCACAATCAGCTTGCACAGATGCTGGTCGCTGCCAGCCGTTAATGCAGCTCAGACTTTCACATCACCGATAAAAAAAATCCCCTCATACAAATGAGGGGTGGGAGCTGATCAGAAAATGGATGCCATCGTTAGGATATCAACATGGCATCGTATGATCACAAAGATCGGACTTAACAATAGATAACAGCGGCCAGATCACAAAGCACTTAGAAGTGATACTCCACACGCACCATCGGTGTCCGTGCCGTCGCACCGGAGTTGCCATCTGAGGTATTGCCAAACTTGTTATGCCAGTACTCGTACTCGGCACCGACGCGCAGTTTCTTTTTGCCCAGACCCATCGCGGATCCGAGGTCATACATCAGCTCGGTATCGACGTGGAACTCCGGTGAGGTCGAGCCGCCAAATTCATTCTTACCCTTGGAGGCGATCCATTGTCCATAGCCCTCAAACGACAGCGGCAGGTCCAGGATCGGGATCCCCCATGTGGCCTCCAGTGCCGGATGCGTCTTATAGCTGTAGCGACCATCAATGGCATTGGGCGCATTGCTTTCAAACAGTGCCAGTGCACTGACATTAAAGAATCCCGGCGTGTCAAACATCAAGGTCGGTCCCACCACCAACATGCGTTTCTTGGAGCCATAGCCGTCGTTCTTGGTATTCACATCAAAGCCAAACTCCATCCCGACACTGCGGATCACGCCGCCATAAGCCAGATTGGCTTTGAATACCTTGCTAAAGTCGACCGTATTGCGATAGACCGCATAGGCCTCCTGTGCGCCGGATTTGCCGGGCACACCATCCGCCGGATCTTTGCCATTGGACAGGAGATAATCGACATTAAAGAACTGCGTACCGTAGGTGTAGCCACCGACATGGGTAAACGCAAGGATATTTTTGGTAATGTCCTTATGGCTGCCATCAGGATTATTATCAAACGGCTCCGCAAACGACGTGCCATAGCGCCAGCTCAGCGATGTATCGCTCCAGGTTTCGGCATGGACAGATTGCATCAGTGCACCGCTTGCGGCCATCAGCAGGCAGGTGCTGATCATGGACGGTTTCAGGCGCTTCGTTACAGACAAACGATGAGACATTATGTTCCCCCTTTAGGTTTTAAAATGGATGTTGTCCGGCTCCTCGTGCATATGCAGCTGAGGTGAAATACCGGTGCAAGCCATATAAAAGGGGCAAGTTCCTTACCAGTTTGACAAGTATTACCACGAGATGACAAAGGCTATAAACCAAGCGATATAGTGCTGGGTGATATCGATCTATCCATCATTGATTTGGCATTTAGTCCTGCAAAAGACCATCTGATTGGACCAAAATCCACGTCTCAATATCAAACAGCCGCCTCTCGCTACCGCCTGAACTGCGCCATACCTCAGTAAGATTGTTTGATTTCACAGGACAGGCTGATACTGATCACGCCCTGCACCATCATCATGCCAAACGTCTGTGAAACCGCCCCAGAATCAGGCTATTCACTGGGTATCAGGATGGACGTAGCACTGACACGATCAGATCGCGGAACCAGCGATGCTCGTCCGAATGATGCACACGCTCGTGCCAAAGCATATAGAAGGGAATTTTGGGAAAATCGATGGGGATTTCGGAGGTGGTCAGCGGCATCAGTGAGCAATAATGCTTGGCAAAGGAGCGCGGCAGTGAAAACACCGCATTCATCTGCAGCAGCATATACGGCACGATACTGAAATACGGCACATAGCCAACGATATTGCGCTTGAGCCGTTCACGCGCGAGATGCAGATCGATCACGCCGCGCTGCCCGACCGTATACGGGGTCGGGACCAGATGCTCGGCAGATAAATAAGACTCAAGCGTAAGCGCGGTCTCTGCCAGCGGATGCTTCTTGCGCATGAGGCAGACCACATCATCCTCAAACAGCGGCGTCATACGCAGATGCTCGGGCGGTTGTGGCCAGTTGGCGATCACGATATCGAGCATGCCGCTCTCAAGCGCAGCGGCATAGTCAAAGTCAGGACCCAGCGAGTGAATGGCAAAGGTACAGTGCGGTGCTTCGGCACGCACACGGCGCATGATCTCACCGAGATCAATCGCGCTTAAGTAATCGGGGGTCGCAAGGTTAAAGACCTGCCTTGTCTCGGCGGGGTCAAAGTGGATCTGCTGGATACCGATACGCTGGATCTGGTTCAGGACTTCGGTGACCGGGTCGAGCAAGGCCATCCCGCGCTCGGTCGGAGTCATGCCATTGCGGCTGCGCACCAAGAGCTGATCGCCCGTGATCTCGCGTAGACGCCGCAGTGATGCACTCACGGCAGGCTGCGACTGCTTGAGTCTGCGGGCGGCATTCGAGACGCTACGCTCCGTCAGGAGCGCATGTAAAACCTGTAGCAGCGGGACATCCAGAGACTCCCACGTATTGGACGAGCGCATGCGTCTGATCTACTCCCGATAGGTACGTATATGGGCAGACCAAAGCAATATCTATACCACGCTAAACCAACCGGTAGGTCATAACAGTGCACGCTGCACAGCAAACAGCCGAGGCATGCACCTAAAGAACGCTGATCTCATAGAGGCCACGGAGCGTATGCACATCGCAGTTTGCCCCCGCGCCCAGCCGATCGACGATGAGGAAGTCACTGGGCGCCTCCAGTGTCAGCAGCGGATGGTGCCAGACTCCAGCATGATAGGTGATGCCCTGCCGACCATCGGAGATAAAGGCACGGATCGCCGACTCATCCGGTGCAGCGGCGCTACTTGCTGGCGCGACTACGATCAGGAAAGCCTGCTCCTGCAAAGGCATAAAAGTCTGACTCCCGAGCGGATGCCGCTCTAGCAGTGCGATACGATATGGCAGCGCGGTGGTGATCAGATTGCGAAAAATACTCAGCCCGACCTGCGCCCCCTCCCCCAGTGCCGTCGCCACCGACAGTGCATGATAACGCTCAGTCTGCCCCTGATTGATCATGCGCGCGGGATGTCCCTCACACGCAATCACATCGCCAAACGGTGCAAAGGCGTCTGCAGTCAATGGTTGTACCGGTATACGGACTATCGTATCTGAGCGATCATCCATCGTCAGACCACCTGTCCCCACAGCCGCACCCGGCTGATTCCGCCATCGGGAATCATATTGATCCGCACATGGCTGATGCGCTCATGCGTCAGGATCTCGGTCAGATAGCTGTGGATATGATCCATCTGTAGCGGCTGCTCCGGCAGCAAGGACTGCCAAAACATACTCTGCGGGATCAGTTGGGCATCGGTCGCTTGTGTCACATACGCCGCCTGTATCGAACAAAACGCCGGGAAATTACCCTTGAAGTGCGCGGTATCGATCTCGATCCGGCTCACGCGCCCCGCCTGCCCAAGCGCAATGATGCACCAGTCATGTCCGGGACTGCGACGACGGCGGGTCTCCCAGCCATCCCCCATATTGATCCCACGTCCGGGGCTTAAGAGATTTTCCGGATGACCGTAGTGCGCATCACTAAAGGCCACCACACGACCACCTTGTGCCAGCGCAACCAGATCAATCTCACCGCTTGCGGCGATCTCATGCACCACCTGACCATAGACCCGCAGACGAGCGATACCGCCATCGGGATAGATGTTCAGACGCAGGTGGGTGATGATGGCATCGTGATGAATGGTCGAGACATGATGCTGATCCGGCGAGAGGGTCTGATTGGGCAGTATCTCGGTCCAGACGGTGTGCTCATCCAGCACATCATCGGGGGCATAGCAAGCCTCAAGCATCGCTGAAGCCGGATAGTTACCGGTAAAGAACGAGGTATCGATATCCACGCCCGCCACGCGACCCGGCACACCCAGCCTTACGATACACCAGTCATAGCCTGCATAGCGCTTGCGGCGCGTCTCCCAGCCGTCCATCCATTTGCCGTTGTCGTCGTATTTATCGGCGACAAAAACTGCAGGGGCACGCTGCAGCATGCGTGATGCTTCGGCAAAGAACTCATCCGAGCAGGCGACGATATGCGTGCCGAGGCGTGGATCAACCAGATTGGTGTAACGCTGTAAATGCTCGGGCAAGGCAACGGGTTTGGCATAGCTAATCGACA
>JASLEL010000446.1 GCA_030151145.1 Aquirhabdus sp.
GCTGGGACATCACTGAGACAGACTGTATCTGCGTCTGAATTGCATACAGACATTTAAAGAAAGCAGTTAAAAAAAACCTCGCGGCTGGCGAGGTTTTTTTTGTCTTTTTACACTGATCTGCAGGGGCTGCCGATCAGTGACTGTCAATCAGAGACTGTCGATCAGTGGTGATGACGGTGGAAATGCGGGTGATGCTTTGGTGCATGGCGATGATGACCATGGACGTAGGTACCATCGTGGCGATGATAGCCTTTGATGTATTTGGCTTCTGCAGGCACGCTCAGGGCGACGGTGCTCAGGGCGGCAAGGGCAATAATCAGCTTTTTCATGGTGCGTCCTCAAAGATGGTACAAGGGGGGCTTTCGTTGACGGGCTTGGGAGGATCCCGATGAATTGATGATGCCGGATTTGGCGGGTGGGTAAGGTGTGGTTTTATCTGTGCTTTTAGATGTGGGATGTAAGCCTGACGTCCAATCATGCAGAAAGCGTGGAAGATGGTGGTGGCTTGGTTGGGGCTCGCGGTCTAAGGCAGTCGGCGGGGGCGTAGACCTACCGATGCCCTATCAAGCCCATGATCAGGCGAAACTGGCCTGATCGGCGTTGCGGGCAAGAGGGTATTTACATCTGATGCTGGTGCGATGCGGTGAACTATTTTTTTGAATTGTTCAGAATATCCCTCAATGTTATGCTCTTTAAATCAATTCCTTAGATGCGGATTTATACCATGTCAGAAGAGAGGCTGTCGGAAGAAAAGCTGGATGAGATCATTGCACTGCTTAAAGAGCTTACCGCGCATGCGGCGCTCAGTGCCGAAAGACAAAAGATCATGATGGATACGCAGGCACACAGCGTCGCCATGCAGGAGGAGCTGAAAGCGCGCGCGGATGTACAGTTTGCCAAGGCCAGCAGCATCAGTGACCGCTCAGAGGCGATTCAGGCGAAGGCGGAGCAGATTCAGAAGCGTGCTGTTGTGATGGTCAGAATCATTTTTGGACTGCTTGGGCTATACATTCTGTTTACCATCTTGAGAGTGTTTTTTAATCATTATTGATCGCTCAAGCCTGTTGTATCCGGCGGATTAAAATAAGCGCATGTTTAATCTACCGCTAACTTTAGCTCAAACACATCACACAGATTCACCGGTCTCACATGAGGTTTCATCATGCTGATGAAACCTCAGCCCATCTCAAGCACCGCTCAACCTCAGAGTATTTACGCTTGCTGGCGGCACCCTTGCTTGTTGCAGTGGCGCCAGCAAGGGGTGACTGCGGGTCATCGTTTAAGGCAGGATGGTGAGGGTAAAGGTCACGCTCTGGGTCGGGTCGGCGATGAGACTGGCGGTGATGTTGACCTTGGCTTGACTGCCGGTAGCGGACGCGGCGAGTTGGCTGCTGAGGTTGAGACGTGTCGGGGTGGTCTGGGTGGTGACGGGGATGTTGACTACGGATGACGTTGAGCCGGACTCGGTCTTGTTGATCGTCCATGTGACGGGCTGGGTGGTGTCAAGCGTCATCTGAGTGCCGGAGTGGACGGTGTAGCTGTTGGTTTGTCCGGGGGTGAGGTTGAGCCATGGCAAAGTATTGCCGCTGCCGTCACGGCCCGTGAGGGTGAAGGCGGCATCGCTTGCGTGGGTGATGCTGGTGAGCTGGGTGGTGTAGTTGATTACGCTGCCAACAATGAATTGTGAAAGAACAGGCAGATTGGGGTATGAGCGGGTGGCTTGGCACTGCACCGGGAAACCACTCACGACATCAAACCAGCAGGTCTTGCTGTCGGTATAAGAGTCTATTGATGGTTCACTCAGAAAGCCCAACGCGTTAGGCGCACCATTGGTTGCATAAAAGGTGATTGACTCAAGCAGTAAATCAATGACCGGAGATGGCAACGGCGCGGGTGCCAAGGTGTAGGTGGCAGTGGTGACGGCTTTGAGCGTGTTAAATGTGCCTGCAGGTACGGTGACTGGCTCATAGGACTGGATGGTCGTGCTCTGCTGCACTTGATAGCCAGTAAAGACTGCACAGGTGCCGTTGACACTCTGGCTGGAGGTTTCACCGACGCTGCGCGGTAGGGGCGACTCATTGAGGTTCGACGGGCTCAGGGTGCAGTTCTGCATTGATAGCACATTGCGCTTGGCATCGAGCTGATAGGGGAAATTTTCTGCTGGATCGTCGCCATTGATGTAGAACGCGCCAGTCGCATTGGTCGAGGTAATGCGATGGTAGACACTTGCTATGCTGATCGAATCTGTCACTGTACCCGGGACATGATAACTGCGGGTTTCCTTATACGTGTAAGTATCACCCGTCTGCGGCGTCGCTGGGGTAAAGCTGCTGGGCGTGGGCGTGGGTGCTGGCGCGTTGTTGCTGCCACCATTACTCCCACCACCACAGGCGCAGAGGGCTAGGGTAAGGGGCAGAGGAAGTGCGGCGATGAGTATCCGTTTGACCATGAACGCTAATCCTGAGGCGGCTGATTTTTATGTGGCTGATGTGAGGACGAATAGCCCGTTGATTTTGAAATGAATGGTTGGCATTTAAGCAGGACGGCATATGATTTGTCAAAATGTATCAACAGGATGTACATAAAAAAACATAGGCATAAAAAAGCAGCCTCTCCACGCCGGAGGGCTGCTTTTTTTATGCCTGATCAGTCGGGCTTAAGGCAGGATGGTGAGGGTAAAGGTCACGCTCTGGGTCGGGTCAGCAATGAGGGCTGCTTTGATGGTGACGTTAGCTTGACTGCCCGTAGCGGACGCGGCGAGCTGGCTGCTGAGGTTGAGGCGCGTTGGGGTGGTCTGGGTGGTGACGGGGATGTTGATCACAGATGAAATTGAATCGCCGCTGGACTCGGTCTTATTGATCGTCCAGGTGACGGGCTGGGTGGTATCCAGCTCAATTTGGGTGCCGGACTGGATGGTGAGGTTATTGAATTGTCCGGGGGTGAGGTTGAGCCATGGGAATACGTTACCACTATTGTCACGGCCTGTGAGGGTGAAGGCGGCGTCACTTGCATGGGTGGTGCTGGTGAGCACTTTGGCGTAATTGCTGGTACTGCCAAATACGATCATCTGGGAGATGTCCAGATTTGAGTACGTCCTCTTACCTTGGCACTGCACGGGAAAACCACTGATGACGTCATACCAGCAAGTATTGATGTCTGTATAAGAGTATATCGGCCATACCGTATAACCGTATTCAGAGATGTTCATCGGAACATAGGCTGTGGAGTAGAAACGCATCAGCGACAACAGATCTGAAAAGGCTGATGTTGGCGCGGGGTAGTACTGCAGATTGAGCGTTGAGGTGGTTTGTACCTTGAGGGTGTTAAAGGTGCCTGCGGGCACAGTGACACTTTCATAGGATTGTGCGGTCGTGCTTTGTTGTAGCTGATAGCTACTGTCTTGTAAGCAGGTTCCTGAAACACTTTGGTTGGAGGTTTCACCGACATACCATGGTGTCGGTAGCGCATTCAGAGGTTGACTGAACGTGCAGTTTTGCTGTGCAAGGACATTGCGCTTGGCGTCGAGTTGATAGGGATAGTTTCGAAACTGATCTGTCCCGTTCAGAATAAATGCGCCTGTAGCATCCGTCGAGGTGACCCGTTCGTACGTGGTGTCTTGGTACGGCGTGTTCACCGAACCTGTTGGTGTGACGGTTCGTGCGTAGGTATACGTATCGCCTGTCTGCGGCGTCGCCGGCGTAAAGCTGCTCGGTGTCGCTACTGACGTGCTATTACTACTTCCGCCACCCCCGCAGGCGCTGAGGGCGAAGGGAAGTGCGGCGATGAGTATTCGTTTGACCATGAACGCTAATCCTGAGGCGGCTGATTTTTATGTGGCTGATATGAGGGCGAATAGCCCATTGATTTTGAAATGAATGGTTGGCATTTAAGCAGGACGGCATATGATTTGTCAAAATGTATCAACAGGATGTACATAAAAAACCATAAGCATAAAAAAGCAGCCTCTCCACGCCGGAGGGCTGCTTTTTTTGTGCCTGATCAATCGGGCTTAAGGCAGGATGGTGAGATTAAAGCTGACGTTCTGGCTTGGGTCAGCGATGAGGGTCGCGGTGATCGAGACGTTGGCTTGGTTGCCTGCGCTCGATGCGGCGCGCTGACTGGCGATGATCAGGCGGGTGGCGCTGGTCTGGCTGGTGACGGGGATGTTGATCACGGATGGATTGGTGCCGGATTCGGTCTTGCTGACGGTCCATGTGACCGGCTGGGTGGTGTCAAGCGTGATTTGGCTGCCAGACTGGATGCGATAGCCATTGCTTTGTCCGGGCGTCAGGTTGAGCCATGGCAGGGTGTAGCCGCTGTTGTCGCGACCGGTGAGGGTGAACGGCGCATTTGCGGCGCGGGTGATGCGGGTGAGCTGCTTGGCGTAGGTGAGGGTATTGCCGAGTGCGACCTGCAGGTTGGTCGGGAGGTTATTGTATTTACGTTTGCCTTGGCACTGTACGGGAAAGCCTGTGATCACGTCGTACCAGCAGGTCTGGCTGTCGGTATACGAGTAGATCGGTCCAAGGACGGTCGATAGGGACGACGGGTCCAGTGGCACATTGGCGGGTGTGTAGTATGGCGCAAGAAGCATGAGATCGCTGAAAGGTGCCGATGCCTGCGCGGCAGGGGTGACGTCATAGGCGATATTGGTTTGTACTTTCAGGGTGCGGAAGGTCCCGGCAGGAACGCTGATGGTTTCATAGGATTGAACCGTGGTGTTTTGCTGAATCTGATAGCTGCTGTATGGTGCGCAGGCACCGGAAACCCGCAGATTGGTTGCTTCTCCGACATACCATGGCGTCGGCATGGCATTGAGGGTCGGGCTGAGTTTGCAGTTTTGTTGCGACAGGATATTGCGCTTGGCATCAAGCTGATAGGGATAGTTTTGCAGCAGATCCGTGCCATTGAGATAAAAAGCACCGGTAGGATCGGTCGCGGTGACCCTTTCGTAGACGCTGTCTTGCAGGGTGCCATCCACCGTGCCGCTGGGGGTGATGGTCCGCTGATAAGTGTAGGTGTCGCCGGTCTGCGGGCTGGCAGGGGTATAGCTGCTGGGCGAGATGATCAGGGGATCGCTGCCACTGCCACCACAGGCGGTCAGGAGGGTGAGGGGAAATACGGCGATAAGCGAGGGTTTGAGCATGGTTGTGTGATCGTCCTGATGATGCGAGCAATGGTTCGCATTTAATCAATAATCTGCACAATATGTCAAAAATTTATCCACACAGTTTACATAAATAAAAATACTGGCATAAAAAAAGCAGCCACTCCATGTCGGAGGGCTGCTTGTAAAGCGGTAGCTCAGTGCGGCTTAGGCGTAAGCGGCGGTGCGCACTGGCGCTTTGGGACGATCAGTCGGCTTGGCTGCCAGCACACCGGCGGAGCGTGCCAGATAGGCGAGAGCCTGCTCGGTGTCACCTTCGGTCTCGGGATGGAAGCGGGGTGCGATCCAGCGCAGGGTCGCTTTGACCATAAAGCTGAAGGTCGGTACGTGGTCGGTATCATCACCGACACGCTCAAGCTGACGGATCAGGGCGAAGACGGATTTGCGCGCCATGTCAAGCGAGACCGGATGGTCGTCCTGACCTGCGAGGAAGCGTGCGCCATCGGCCAAGAAGTAGACGAACAGCGGGAAAATAACCGCCATGAAGGCCTGACGGCTGATATAGAAGCCGTATTCGGTCTTGCACATGTGCTGGAACAGGTCAAACGCGACGCAGCGGTGTTCGACTTCCTCAGCCAAGTGCCAGCGGAACAGGTCAGCCATCTGCGGATCGGCGTCATCCCAGCCACGGCTGTTGAGGCACCAGTCACCCAGCGCGCCCGTGAAGTGTTCAATCGCGGCGATCAGGCCGACGCGGGCGAGCAGCCAGGTTTTTTCCAGACGTTTGATCTTGAGGAATTTCAGGGTCAGTGGATTTTCGCCCAGCAACTGACCGAACAGCCAGTCGACACGGCTTTCAAACTCGTCGAGATTGTAGCCGTGCTGACGCAGGTATTCTTGAGCACCGTTGTGCGCGCGGGAGTGGATGGCTTCCTGACGGATAAAGCCTTGGACGTCGGCGCGCAGCTTTGGATCGGTGACATAAGGCAGGGCTTGGTTGTATACACGGCAGAACCACAGTTCACCCAAGGGCAGCAGCAGGTTAATGCCATTGATCAGGTGGGAGGAGAACACGTCACCATAGATCCAGTGGGCTGGGGTCTGGCTGAAGTCAAATTTAACTGGACGTGGTGCAAGGATGTGGTCGTTAAAGCTGTGCATACGCGATGCCTCGGGTATAAACATAAATCGGCCATTAATGTGAAAAAATATTCACGTCAATGAGTTTTCATGCAAGAAATATTCAATGTGTGAGTATTTGCTTACGTGTCGGATCATAAGTTCACTATTTAGACGAGTCAATACAAAAAGTATCAGTTTTGTAAAATGTGCGTGAGCATTTTGGCCAATTGATGCGATTGTTGCGTGAACTGGATCAATTTTTTGGTGGGAATGCGTGATTTAGCGGGGCGATGAATGCTTGATTGATATGAATTTGTGTTAGATAAAAGGCGTGAGCATAACGGGTGAATATGACGGGGAGATCACAGGGTTGATGCAGATCAAGGATAGGGGTGAAAGGTTGGGGCTGAGGGGGTAATGGCGGTTTGGTGCAATGCGCTGGGGTTTATTGCACCAGCGGGCTACGGTTTTTTCCAAATTGAAAGACGATATCAGTATCATGACTCATCCAAAGACAGTGAGCTTAATTAAATCATGGCTTTAATCACCTGCCCGTCATGTCGTACCCATCAATCCGATATGTTCACTGTCTGTGATGCGTGTGGCGCTCCTCTAAAAGGGATACAACCCGAAAAATTCAGCGTTTTAAAAGCCATAGACCAGCAGGCAAACAAGCGAAAGATCATGAAGTGGGTCTTGATTGCTGTCGCCGCAGGCTTCGTTATTCATGCGCTCTTGTCTATCAAGCCACCAGCGCCGCTCACGCCAGCGCAGCAGGCGCTTGCCGAGCAAGAACAGCAGGCAAAAAAGGCGTCAGACCAAAAGAGGCAAGAGGAACAGGCCGAGCAAACATTACTGGATTCTGCGAAAGCGGATTGTCAGGTGGAGGCTGAAAACGCGCTCTTATCACCAAGTTCTGCTGAGTTTATCTACGCATCTCAAGGCGTGCATAAAGATGGTTTGAATACCTATAGTTCATTTGGCGACTTTGATGCTCAAAATGTATATGGCGCCAAGATCCGTAGCGGCTATGTCTGTACCGTTAAATATATCGGTCATGATTCTGATGGGCACCCTCAATGGCATACGGAGTATCTGCATGTGCTTAATCGATCTTTGGTCAGGTAAGTCCAGGTCGTGATGGGATGATCTGCTGGTGTATGGACTGTTGCCTATATCGGTGATGGGCTGAGTAGCGTAGGATGGGCTGAAGCCCATCCTACGGCGCTTAACAAGCGTAGACTGGGACTCGCCCTAGCTTAAATAGACCTTTGCAATCCATTAATATTATTTAAAAAAATTAAAAATCTGACCAATTCCCCGGTATTGCACTATTTTTACCTGATTTTGAAAATCCAGCTTTTCCCGCAAAAGTACTAACCATTCCATTGGGCATAATTTTACGGACTTGGTATGCATCCTTATCAGTCAAATATATCGTACCATCATCCAAAACTGTCAGTTCATTTGGATAAATAAAACGCGCATTCTCACCCAATCCATCTACACTACCATAATAGCCCGCTTTTCCTGCAACCGTTGTAACGACCTGCTCTGGCGTGATTTTGCGAACAACTCGATTAAACGTATCAGCGATATACAGATTATTGTGTTTATCAATTGTAATGCCTATCGGACTATAAAATCTTGCTTGATCACCCACCCCATCAGCATATCCAGACGCGCCAGAAGACGATCCAGCAAAAATAGTCATTTGCGCATCA
>JASLEL010000280.1 GCA_030151145.1 Aquirhabdus sp.
CCACGGGACGCGTAAGGACGAGGAGGCATCTGTGGATGGTTCTATCGATAGCGAGCCTGAAGAAGAGACCAGCAGCAGTAACTCCAAGAGTCCGCTGCAACTCTATGCGGTTAATCTGAATGAACAGGCCGCTGACGGCCGTACCGATCCACTGATCGGACGTGAGAAAGAAGTTGAGCGTGCTGCTCAGATCTTAAGCCGTCGTCGCAAGAATAATCCGCTTTTGGTCGGCGACCCTGGTGTGGGCAAGACCTCGATTGCTGAAGGTCTGGCGTGGCTGATCGTCAATGGTAAAGCGCATCAGCCGCTCGAAAAAGCGGTGGTGTATAGCCTAGATATCGGGACTCTGATTGCAGGCACGAAGTATCGTGGTGATTTTGAAAAGCGCGTCAAGCAATTGCTGGATGAACTGAAGAAGCAGCCGAATGCGATTTTGTTTATTGATGAGATTCACATGATCATTGGTGCGGGCTCCTCGATGGGCAGTACCATGGATGTGTCGAACCTGATCAAACCGGCTCTCGCCAATGGTTCGTTGCGTTGCATTGGCTCGACCACGTATCAGGAATATCGTCAGGTTTTTGAAAAAGATCATGCGCTCTCGCGTCGCTTCCAGAAGATCGATGTCACTGAGCCATCGGTGCAGGATACCATCGCAATCCTCAAAGGTCTGCGTTCGCGTTTTGAAGAGTTCCATGGTGTGGTCTATACCGATGCCGCGCTGAATTCGGCGGCTGAGCTGTCGGCCAAGCACATTCAGGAACGCTTCCTGCCGGATAAAGCGATTGATGTGGTGGACGAAGCAGGAGCCTATGAGCGTCTGCAGCCGCCAACGCCTGAGCCGAAGGTCATTGATACGCCTGAGATCGAAGCCATCGTCGCCAAGATTGCGCGTATCCCGCCCAAGGTCGTCTCAACCGACGACAAGAGCGTGCTGCAGAACCTCGAGCGCGATCTCAAGCGTGTGGTGTTTGGTCAGGATCAGGCGATTACTGCGCTGGCTTCTGCGATCAAGCTGTCGCGTGCCGGTCTTAAGGCGCCTGAAAAACCAGTTGGTTCCTTTATGTTTGCCGGTCCGACGGGCGTCGGTAAGACCGAAGTCACGCGTCAGTTGGCGAAAGTGCTGGGCATAGAGCTGGTCCGCTTTGACATGTCTGAGTATATGGAGCGGCATACCGTTTCGCGTCTGATCGGTGCGCCTCCGGGCTATGTCGGCTTTGATCAGGGTGGTCTCTTGACCGACCAGATCAACAAGCATCCGCACTGTGTGCTGCTGCTGGATGAGATCGAGAAGGCACACCCGGAAGTCTTTAATCTGCTCCTGCAGGTCATGGATCACGGTACGCTCACCGATAACAATGGCCGCAAGACCGATTTCCGTCATGTCATTCTCGTGATGACGACCAATATCGGTGCAGAGCATATCAGCCGTGCCAGCATGGGCTTTGCCCAGCAGGATCATACGCAGGACAATCAGGAAGCGATGAAGAAAGCCTTCTCGCCTGAGTTCCGCAATCGTCTGGATGCCATCATTCAGTTTGCACCGCTGCCGACCAGCGTGGTCGATTCGGTCGTGGACAAATTCTTGGTCGAGCTGCAAGCGCAGCTGGATGACAAGAAAGTCCTGCTCGAAGTCGATGAAGATGCGCGTGAATGGCTGGCTGAGCGTGGCTATGACCGCATGATGGGTGCGCGTCCGATGCAGCGTCTGATTCAGGATGAGCTCAAGAAGCCACTGGCTGAGAAGATCCTGTTTGGCGAGCTGGCCGAGAATGGCGGTACCGTGCGTGTCCATGTCGGCGAGCGTGACGGCAAATCGGCGCTGGTGCTGGAGATCATCAAGCAGAACGAGACCGAGCCCGCCTGATTGGGTGGCAATCAACCATCATCTGTGAATCTTAAAAGACCCATCCTGTGCTGATGGGTCTTTTGTTATGAGTTTATTTCGATCACTTCAGGACCTTGATTCATCATGTATACGATTTACGGCATTAAAAACTGCAACACCATGAAAAAAGCCTTCACTCTGCTGGATGAGCTCAAGGTGCCCTATAGCTTTCATGATTATAAAAAATCAGGGATTGATGCGGCGACTTTGCAGGGCTGGATCGAAGGGCTGGGTATCGATACGGTGATCAACCGTAAAGGGACCACTTGGCGTGCATTATCACCTGATGAGCAGGCGCAGGCATCCACACCTGCAGGCGCGATCCAACTGATGCAGGCCAAACCCAGTGTGATCAAGCGTCCGATCCTGTCTGGACCTGAGACACTCCTTGCGGGACTGGATGAGTCTGCTTATCATCAACTGCAAGTCTGATGGCTTAAAATGAATCATGGACTTGACAGGCCAAAACGATAAAAGTGACAATGCGCTTTGTCACTTTTGGGCATGGCATTCTGGGGTGTGATGGCGTTGAATGTCTGACCATTTTTTCCCTTATGTATTAATCGCCGAAGAAGCAGGATCACGATGAAATTACTGTCGACCAATACCAGCCATGTCCCGCACGATATTGCCACTGTGACCCGCATCGCGGGTGACGAGGTGGCTGCAGAGCAGGGGGGCTTGACGGATCGACAGGTCGCCAAGATCTGGTCGGCGATGGAGGGGCTGTATCGCACGGGGAATCATCCATTCTTGTCGCTCTGCCTGCGTCGCCAAGGGCAAGTCATCCTTAATCGCACGATCGGTCATGCACGTGGTAATGGCCCGGATGATACCAGCAGCACACCGAAGATCATTGGTACACCAGATACACCAGTCTGTCTCTTCTCGGCATCCAAAGCCATTACAGCGATGCTGGTCCATCTGCTGGCAGAGCGTGGCGAGATCGATTTGCACGATCCAGTCAGTCAGTACATTCCCGAATACGGTGTCAATGGTAAGCGTCGTGCGACCATTTTGCACCTCTTGGCGCATCGTGGCGGTGTGCCACATATCGAAGGCGATGTCACCCCGGAGTTGCTGTTTGACAGAGAAGCCATCCTGAAGATGCTGTGTGCAGCCGAGCCGGTCTCGCCGTCCGGCTATCGTCTGGCCTACCATGCGGTGACTGCGGGCTATATTTTGGGCGAGTTGATTGAGCGCGTCACGGGGCAAGGGCTGCGTGAATTCCTAGATGAGAATGTCTCAAGACCCATGGGCATGCCGTGCTTTAATTATGGTCTGGCGCCTGAGTTTCGTGATCAGGTGGCGCTGAACAGCGCGACAGGAATCTACCCCAAGCTGGGTACGGATACTTACTTGCGTCATGTACTTGGCGGCGATCTGCAACTGGCGGTCGATGTCACCAATGATCCGCGCTTCATGGATACCATTTGTCCTGCGGGGAATATCTATACCACCACCGAGCAGGCCGGGCGCTTCTTTGAAATGTTGCTCAATGGCGGCGAGTATAATGGCGTGCGTATTTTTGACCCCAAGACGGTCTTCCGGGCGACCTTGGAAGCCTCACGCATGACCATCGATACCACGTTGCTGGCACCGATGCGCTACAGTGCCGGTTTCATGTTGGGAGCCAATCCGGTTGGTATGTTTGGACCGATGAGCAAGAATGCCTTTGGTCACTTGGGCTTCTCTAATATCTTCTGCTGGGCTGATCCTGAGCGTGATATCAGTGTGTCGATCTTAAGTACAGGTAAATCCGTGGTCGGCACCCATCTGCCTGCCTTGGCCAATGTGCTGTATCAGATCAATAGCCAATGCCCACGTCTGCGTTCTAAGGATCGTCGCTCGATCTTTGGTTATGATCTGGCTAAGCTGACGGCTGCGCACTGAGTCGGCTGAGTGCATTCTGCACTGGATAAAAAGGCGGATACAGGCTGGATCAATATGGATTGACTGGCTAAAATGTCGGCACGGGTCTGAGATATCAGACCCATAATCCCATCAGATCCATACGCTTACTGTATGGATGGTGGCAGAGACACGCATAGGAGTGGCGGCATGATCACGGTTCATCATCTGAATAATTCGCGTTCACAGCGCATACTCTGGCTCCTGGAAGAGTTGGGTCTGCCATATGACATTCAATTTTACCAGCGCGATCCGGTGACCATGCTGGCACCGGCTACACTGCGGGCGATTCATCCACTGGGCAAGTCGCCTGTGATCACCGATGGCGATCTGGTCTTGGCTGAGACGGGGGCTATCGTTGAATATCTGGTCGATCGCTATGGTGCTGACCGCCTGAAGCCTGAGAGCGTGACGCCTGAATATCTCAAGTACAAATATTATCTGCACTATGCCGAAGGCTCCCTCATGCCGCCTTTACTGCTTAAGCTGGTCTTTGACCGGATCGAGTCGACGCCAATGCCTTTCTTTGCTAAGTTTGTCGCCCGCAAAATCAGTCAGCAGACCAAGCAAAAATTCATCGGGCCGCAGATCGGGCTGCATCTGGATTTCCTTGAGCGCGAGCTGCATCAGAGTGACTGGTTTGCCGGGGATGCCTTTACGGCGGCCGATATCCAGATGAGTTTTCCGCTGGAGGCGGCGACGGCCCGTGGCGGTATGACGGCAGAGCGCTACCCTCGGCTGCATGATCTGCTGTCACGGATGCATGCACGCCCTGCCTATCAAAAGGCGCTGGTGCGAGGCGGAGAGTTTAAGCTCGGCTAAGCAGTCAGCAGATTGTTTGCGGATGCAGCGCAGCATTATTAGGGAATCATCATGAGACAGGCCCTCTTTTAAGAGGGCTGATTCGTTTTACATCGAAAATGAGAAAATCTCAGGCCAAACCACGGATGTTTTTTTAGCAGAAGCTGAACAATGTGGTAAAATCTCCCGCTTAAAATTCTGTGGCTCGCCTTTGCCCGCCTGCCGACTCGTTATTTGCCGTCCTTAGAGGGTTTGTCCATGTACGCCAACATCTCCATCCATGAATTCGATCCGGAACTTGCCGCAGCGATGGACGCTGAAGATCAGCGTCAGGAAGCCCACATTGAGCTGATCGCGTCCGAGAACTACTGTTCACCTGCCGTGATGGAAGCCCAAGGATCGAGCCTGACCAACAAGTACGCCGAAGGCTACCCGGGCAAGCGTTACTATGGCGGCTGCGAGCACGTGGATGTGATCGAACAACTGGCGATTGACCGTGCCAAGGCGCTCTTTGGCGCTGACTATGCCAACGTGCAGCCGCATGCTGGCTCTCAAGCCAACGGCGCAGTATTTCTCGCGCTCCTGAATGCCGGTGATACCGTACTCGGTATGAGCCTTGCCCATGGTGGTCACCTGACCCACGGTGCCAAGGTCAACTTTTCGGGCAAAAGCTACAACGCGGTACAGTACGGTCTGAATACCGAAACCGGTGAAGTAGACTACGACGAAGTCGAGCGTCTGGCGCTGGAACACAAACCACGCATGATCATTGCTGGTTTCTCGGCCTATAGCCGTGTGATGGATTGGCAACGTTTCCGCGATATCGCGGACAAAGTCGGTGCTTACCTGATGGTCGACATGGCACACGTGGCCGGCCTCGTGGCTGCCGGTGTCTATCCAAGCCCAGTACAGATCGCTGACGTCACCACCACCACGACGCACAAAACACTGCGCGGTCCACGCTCCGGTCTGATCCTGGCCAAAGCCAACGAAGAGATCGAGAAGAAACTGCAATCCGCCGTGTTCCCAGGCAACCAAGGTGGCCCGCTGATGCATGCCATCGCCGCCAAAGCCATCTGCTTCAAAGAAGCGATGGACCCCAGCTTCAAGGTTTACCAACAACAGGTCGTGACCAATGCACGCGCCATGGCTGACGTGCTGATTTCGCGCGGCTATGACATCGTGTCGAACGGCACTGACAACCACCTGTTCCTGCTGTCGTTGATCAAGCAAGACGTGACCGGTAAAGAAGCCGATGCATGGCTCGGTCAGGCGGGTATCACCGTCAACAAGAACGCGGTACCAAACGACCCACGTTCGCCATTCGTTACCTCCGGTATCCGTATCGGTACGCCTGCCATCACCACGCGTGGCTTTGGCGAGACCGAGTCGCGTGATCTGGCGGGCTGGATTGCCGATGTGCTGGACAGCAAGGGCGATGCGGCTGTGATTGATGCCACCAAAGCCAAAGTCGCTGCGGTGTGTGCCAAATTCCCGGTCTATGTCGCTAAAAGCTAAGGCTAAACGGTATTAGGTTTATTTTACCGTTGATCAACAAAAACGGCTCCCGAAAGGGGGCCGTTTTGTTTTATAAACGATGAGCCCGGATCGGTGGTTTTGTGTTCAACTTTGCGGGTGTTCGCGGTTGTGGCTGCTGTTCAATTCTCGTTTGACGGATCATCAGGAGTAGAAGCATGGCAAATCCCTTCGTACATATCGAGCTCAATACGCCCAATATCCCGGCGTCCAAGGCGTTCTATACCGGACTGTTAGACTGGCAACTGGAAGATCACCAGATGTCGGATGGTGTCTACACCTCGATTCGCGTGGGCGAGGGGACGGGCGGAGGCATGTGGGACAATACCGCAACCGGTGCACCGCCACACTGGCTGGCTTATGTTGAGGTGGACGACATCGTCGCCAAGACAGCCAAGGCCAAGGAGCTCGGCGCGACCATCCTGCAGGATGTGAAAAACATCGGCGATTTTGGTGCCTTGTCCATCATCAAAGACCCCGTCGGGGCCATCTTTGCGCTGTGGCAAAACAGCAATGTCGAAGGTTTGTCTGAGACTGTCTGATGATTTGAGGATTTCAAGCAACGCGTCTACAGCCACATTCGTTATAATGTGGCTGTTTTTTTTTTTGCCGCCTATAGGGTTGTCTTGTGATGCTGCTTCCTCTGATTTGTCCGATGTGCCGTGAACCCTTGACGGATCAGCGTCCCTTGCAGAAATCATGGCAATGCGTCAATCGTCATAACTTCGACATCGCCCGCGAAGGCTATCTGAATCTGCATCTGGTCCAGCATAAGAAAAGCCGTGATCCGGGCGATCTGCCCGAGATGGTCAAGGCCCGGCGCGATTTCCTCGGTGCTGGTCATTATCAGCCATTGCGCGATGCCGTGGTGGATGTGCTGGAGTCATTACAGGCCAAGGTGCTGCTGGATATCGGCTGTGGTGAGGGGTATTACACCAGCAGTTTTGCAACTGCCGTACCCCGCGTGATCGGACTGGATATTGCCAAGTCAGCCGTGCAGATGGCTGCCAAAAGCCATAAAGACCTGACCTGGGTCGTGGGCAGTGGTGCGCTCCTGCCACTGGCTGATGATTCGGTCGATGTGGCGACCAGTCTGTTTAGCCCACAGCCGATTGCCGAGATGCAGCGCGTATTGACTGCGCGTGGCTATGTGCTGGTCGTGACACCTGCACCAGAGCATCTGTGGACAGTGCGACAGGGATTGTTTGATGAGGTACAGGCGCATGAGCCGGACAAATTTCTCGCCGATTTTGCCGATGCATTTGAATTGATCAAGCGGCAGGAAGTTCGTACGTCGCTTCATCTGAGCAATGCCGCGCTCAAAGATCTGCTGCTGATGACGCCCTATGTCTGGAAAGCCAAAGCAGATAAGCGTGCGGCTTTAGAGCAGGCTGAAGCCTTCGAGACTGAGGCGGCTTTTACGCTCTTTCTGTTTCAGAAAAAAGCCCTTCATGATCAACAAACAGCAACCGAGCAAGCATCTACAGCATTGGATGTCAG
>JASLEL010000315.1 GCA_030151145.1 Aquirhabdus sp.
TGTGTAGTAGTATCTTGAAGAAGATAACTACTTTTTTTAAGTCTCTCATGGACAACCTCATCACCAATCCCTACCTCAACGTCGCCATCCGTAGCCTTGCGGTCTATCTCTTCATGCTCATCGCCATCCGGCTGTCAGGCAAGAAAGAACTCTCGCAGCTCAATACCTCGGATGTCGTCCTCATCCTGCTGATCAGCAACGCCGTGCAGAATGCCATGGTGGGTCAGAACACCAGTCTCTCCGGCGGGATCGTCGCCGCAGCCATGCTCTTCCTCGCCAACTACACCATTAAAAAGCTCATGGCCCGCAGCAAACCCCTGCATGACCTGATCGCCTCCAAACCCGAAGTACTGATCCGGCATGGCGTGCTGTTTCCCGAGCAACTCAAGCACCTCGACATCACACAGGATGAGCTTGAGGAAGCCATGCGCGAGCATGGTGTAGATCAGATCACCGACGTGCGCCTCGCCATGCTGGAGATGGATGGCAACATCAGCATCATCACAGGCAATGACACCGAGCACCTGAAGTCACGCCAGATTCCCTTCCGCCATCGTAAACCGCGTAAAACCCCGGCTGGCGGACATATCTGATTGAGGGGATCAAGCTTTGCCTAAGCTTTTTTCTGGCGTACGGTGACTTTGAGGCCCGCAGGCTTATCGGCGATCCACTCGGCGAATTTGGCCAGCTCAGGATGGGTCGCCAGCGACTCGACGGTGTTGTACTGCTGCATCAGGGTGGCATTGTCCAGTACCGCATGCACCTGCGCATGGCAAGGGCGACATAGCAGGGCGATGCGATGCTGCATCTCGTCTTTGCTAAAGAAGCGCTGGGTACGGCGTTTGTTATGCCGTGACTGCGGGATCAGATGATGACGCGTCAGTGGCAACTGGCTGCGGTGGCAGAGATCGCAGCAGGTACTACTGGCACCTTGTTCTTCTTCCTGTTCACGCATAGATGTCACTTCCTCGCAAATCAAAATACGCTGACGATGACTGTGTCGTTCATGATCCCTGCGTACACAATCGATACGTGCATCGGGTGTCGTTGTCCTTTAGGTTAATCCTATCCGGAATTCCACGCCTGCGCCACGGAGACGACCATGCCACATGCGCCTGCCAAGACCTCATTGTTCACATCACTTGCGCACCTCACGCAACTGCCTCTCAAGCAGTCACTCAAGACCTCACTTCAGTCGCTCAAAGCACGTGGCTTATCACTTCATACGCTCATGCATAGCTCGACCTTTATCCGTCTGTGGCTGCTGCGTTACCCGCCCTATGTCGGTGCAGGCATCCGCACCACGCATGTCGATCTGGACGGATGCCTGATCCGGGTCGAGATGGGTCTGACGGCTTTAAACAAAAACGCCGTCGGCACGCAGTTTGGCGGTAGTCTGTATAGCATGGTCGATCCGCACTATATGGTGATCCTGCTGCATCACTTGGGGGATGATCATGTGGTCTGGGATCAGGCCGCCCATATCCGCTTTATCGCGCCGGGTCGCGGGCGGGTCTGGGCAGAAGTACGTCTGACGCTGGATGAAGTCGAAGAGATCAGACGCCTAGCAGCCGATCATGTGCCAGTGCATCGCACCTATACGGTACAGATCAAGGATGAGGCGGGCAAGGTCATCGCCGAAGTGGGCAAGGTGCTGTACATCCGGCGCAAGAAGGATCACTAACGCCGGATGCGGGACAAAAATGAAGGCTTAGCCGGGCGTGATCATGATCAAGTGGTGGTATTGACGATCGGATTGACGCTCTTCTCACCGCACAGCACGATCAAGAGATTGCTGACCAAGGCCGCACGACGGTCTGGGTTTAGCGTGACCGTACCTTTGCTCTCTAGGCGCTCAAGCGCCATTTCGACCATACCCACCGCACCATCGACGATCTGACGGCGCGCTGCGATCATGGCGGCGGCCTGCTGACGCTGCAGCATGGCTTGGGCAATCTCGGGCGCATAGGCGAGGTGGCTGATGCGCGCCTCGGTCACCAGCACACCAGCCCGTGCCAGACGTTCGTTCAGCTCAAGCTCGAGCTGCTGGTTGATCTGACCAGTGTTGTCGCGCAGGGTCACGTCGGCATGATCGTCTTCGCTATGATCATAGGCGTAGGAGGAGGCCAGCTTGCGCACGGCGGCTTCGGACTGGATATGGACAAAGGTACCGAAGTCATCGACATCAAACACCGCACGCGCCGTATCATCCACCTGCCAGACCACCACGGCGGCGATCTCGATCGGATTGCCGCTCTTGTCGTTGACTTTTAAGGTCTGGCCGTTCAGATTGCGCGCACGCAGGCTGATTTTCTGTTTGCTGTAGAACGGGTTGACCCAGCGCAGGCCGCTTTTTTTCATGGTGCCCATGTAGGTACCGAGGAAGGTGGTGATCACCGCTTCATTGGGTGCGATGACCGACATGCCTTTAAAGATCAGCATACTGAGCAGGAACAGACTGACGGACAGAAAGCTCGGCTGACCACCCGCCTGAAAGAAAAACAGTGCCGCAAAAGCCAACAAAAACAGCGCAACGACCAAGAGGGCATAGCCGCTGATCGAGACCAGCAAGGCTTTTTCGGTGACGGAGGACGATGGACGCAGCACGGGTGGGGTCGGCATGATGGCGGGCTCCTGTAAGATGATGTCCTTGGGCGTCTATTTCTGACCGAGATGTCAAAAGATACCGTGACAGTCTAGAGCTTAAAGGAGCCTTGCTACCTGCGCCACTATTTTTATGGCTGTTTTCGATGCATTTCTGTGGCGGATCGCAGCGATCTCACACGGCCAGATCCGCAGGCCATTCAAAGCGATAGCCCACACCATAGACCGAGGGAATCCAGTCGTGATGATCCGTACGCGCCGTGGCATCGCGCAGCTTGCGGCGCAGGTTTTTGACATGAGTGTCGATCACGCGATCGGCGATATCAAAATTGTCGGTATGCAGATGATCCTGTAGCTGGGCGCGGGTATAGACGCGACCGGCCTGCGTCATGAGGACCTTGAGCAGGATATATTCATAAGGAGTCAGGGAGAGCGGCTCGCCGGCATAGCAGATGCGCTGGCGACCTTCATCCAGTGCCAGCACCGGGAAGGCGTTGCTACTGTCTGCCGCATCGCCCGCCTGTTGCTGCAGTTGCTGACGGCGCAGCACGGCCTGCACGCGTGCCACCAGCTCACGCGGGCTGAAGGGCTTGCACAGATAGTCATCGACGCCGAGCTTAAAGCCCATGAGGCGGTCCAGCTCATCGCTTCGCGCCGTGACCATGACGATGGGCAGTTGTGACGACTGGCGGATGGCGTGGCACATGGTGATGCCGTCCATGCCGGGCAGCATCACATCCAGCACCAGCAAGTCCGGGGGTCTGCGCCGGATCGCGTTAAAAGCCACCTGCCCCTGATTATAGACTTCGACCTCAAAGCCTGCCTGCCGCAGGTAGTCGGCGACCAGTTCCGCCAACTCCGTTTCGTCTTCTACCACCATCACACGTGTCACGGCTGTTTTTACCTTTATGTGTTGTGCTGTGCCATTGTCTTTGTCGCGGCTTGGGGCGGTGTGCAGGGTACGCGCAGTACCGCACGCAAGCCACCCAGCTCTGCGTGTTCAAAATGTAGTGTGCCGCCATGCATCTCGGCGATCTGGCGCGAGAGTGCAAGTCCGAGTCCTGAGCCACCCGTCGCGCGCGAGCGGGACGAGTCGGCCCGATAGAAGCGCTCGCCCAGATGCGACAGCACATCATCTGAAACACTTGGCAAACTATCATCGACAATGACGGTCCAGAAAGTATCTTTTTGCAACGTGTGTATCGCTTCGGTGACACGCACGATGCCACCCGGATCGGTATAGCGACGGCTATTCTCGAGCAGGTTAAAAAAAATCTGGCGCAAGCGGTCCGGATCGGCCGTGATGGTGATGCCGAGATCAACCGGATGATACTCAAGGTCCAGCCCCTGCTGACGCATGGGGTCGATAAAGCCTTCGCAGATGGCCCCCAGCAGACCGCTCGGTGTGATCGGCTGCAGATTGCAGGACAACTGGCCGATATCGGCCCGTGCCAGATCGTAGATATCATCCAGCAAATGCGTCAGCGACATGATCTGGCGGTGCATCGACTCAACATAGGCAGGTGACGACTGGCGCACGCCATCCTGCAGCGCCTCGATCTGCGCCCGCAGCACACTGACCGGGGTGCGCAGTTCATGCGAGGTGTCGGCCACCCATTGCCGTCGCGAGGATTCATGCTGGCTTAAGATATGGGCAAGACTGTTCATGGTGTCGCCCAGATCACCCAGCTCATCCGAGCGCAAGAGCCGATTGCGATAATCATACTTCCCTTGGATCAGATGCTCAGCCGAGATCATCAATGCCTTGATCGGACGGCGGAAATGCCGGGTCAGCAGCGCCGCCATCAGGATACTGACCAGCACGCAGGCCAGACCAATCCAGAGCAGCTGTCGCCATTGTTCCAGAAAAAACACCGTAGACGGCAGATCTTCCGGATCAATGCCCGGCCGTAAGGTGAGTATACCGATCACATGACCCTGATGATGCAGGGTCAGACGCGGCGCATCACTCGGCGCAGCCTGCCCTGCGATCAGATTGCCCTTGTCATCCAAGAGCCCCAGCCGACTGCCTATATCCAGTGCGTCCATGCCGCCGCGTAGAAAAGGCGGATGTGCTCCCGGTGGCATGGGCAGGTCAGGTGCCTGAAACATCCCATCGGGACTGAAGCCATCTGGACCCAGTGCGTCAGGACTCATCATGTGAGGGTCTGAATGCGCATCAGGATAGCCTGACGCTGTCTCCACCGGCCTTGATCCATAGGCCTGCATCGGGTCTGGTATCGGCGCGGATACGGGCAAAGCGGGGGGCTGTGGTGGCTTGCCCAGCGAAAAAGGCCCACGCCCATCCGGCGCATGCTCATGACGGCGAAAACGGATAAACGGCCCATGCCCATGCTTCTCGGCAGTATAGGCATGATAGACATGCTTCAGCCAAAAGGGTTTGTCCTGATCTGAAACCACAGGCCAATGCCCCTCGCGCTCGTATTCGCGTTGTAAAAACGTAACGAAACCATCGAGCTTTTTGACTTCGATGGTCGAGACATAGTGGGCAAAACCGTCCCGCATCGCCATGTGCTGGGTCCACAGACCGATCAGCGTCACCGCCACCGCCGTCAGCAGAATCGCCAAAAACAGACGGATGGCGATCGGTATCCGCCATGGCAACACAGGATGGGGGGAAGCAAGCACGGGCAATCTCTCATCAGATCCGGAGGGTTTTATTTCACAGGGCTTAGCCCGCGATGGCAAGCGGATTCTGCTTCATGATTGATCCACATTCCCCGCAGACAGTAGCGTCTAGGCAGGCCAATGCGCCATGACCTGAGTCAAAACAAGAACAGGGGAATCCGGATGATGCAAACCATCCATAGACTGGCACTCCCGATCATCGGTTTAGCCAGCATGATCGGCACAGCAGCAGAGGCCATGGAGCCGATGGACGATGATGCCTTAAGTCAGGTATCGGGTCAGGCAGCCTTCTATACCGAATATATCGCCCCCGGTGGCAGCAATCCGAACAGCAATGTCGGTTTCTTTACGCTGGGCCTAAACGGCACGCTGTCCTTGAATGCCAATATCGACAAGATCCAGCTCGGCTGCGGCGGGGTCAATGGCACCGGTTGTGATATCAACCTCAACAATGTCAGTATCGCCGGGATTACCACCGGCAGCAGCGGCACCTATGCCGACTCCGATGCGACGCTGAATAATCCCTTTATCCAGTTGGCGATTCTCAATCCCAACAGCCTGTCTACACGTCAGGTGGTGGGCCTCAACCTCGGCGCGCAAAACATCATCGGCCAGCTGTCAATCGGGATGAACACTAATACGTCGACCGCCATTAGCAACGGCTCGGCCAGCGCCGCCAATAACACCGGCATCCAGACCCTGTCCGGCTCGCTCGGTGTCACGCTCTCCAATACCACACTGACCAATACCAATATCTGCCTCCTGCTCTGCGTGACCACCACGGCCACTATCGCCAGCTACACCCAGCAGCTGAATCTGGCCCACGCCAGCACCATCAGTGACTTCGGGCCCATGAGCGCCACCGCCCTCGGCCTGACCTTAAGCAACGTGCATCTGAAGAACGAACCGCTGGCGGCGATTCATAACATCCTGATCAACAATGCCTCGGCAGGCTTAAGCCTTGAGAGTATGCCTATCACTTGGCCTACCACCTCGGGGTGGTCCACCAGCCAGTCACAGGTCGGCTGGTGGCTCTCCTTGCCCAACATCTCGATCAACAATGTCACCTCCAACCAGTACATCTCGGTCAATGCCCTAAGCGCCATCGCCGGGGTCTTAGGGGCAGAAGTCGACATCTCCGCCATTGACCTTGCCCAGCAGCACATCTCGAACTGCTATGGCGGTCTCAAATTTTGCTAAGGACAGCAATGCACCGTTCATGTGACACATGGCTGCCTGTCAGCTGGCGCCACTCATATCGACATCTTTGGCTTCATAGCCTAAGAGCGCCACCACCGCCAGCACGACCGCGACCACACCGATGGTCCACGACAGGGCGAGGGCGTAGTTATTGCCGTGGCTCTCCGCGATCCCAGCCTGAAAGGGGGCCATCTTCGCCATGGCGAGATTGCCCAACTGATAAGCAAAGCCCGGCAGGATGGCGCGTACCGCAGGCGGTGAGAGTTCATTCAAATGCGCAGGCACGACGCCCCATGCGCCCTGAATCATGAACTGCATCAGGAACGCACCCAGCGCAAACAGCCATGCGGTCGTGGAATAAGCCCATCGCGGAATCATCGGCAGGGCAAGAATCGCTGCCAGCGCAATGGTCCGGCGGCGCCCCAGACGGCTTGAGATCGCCCCAAAGAAAATCCCGCCAAACAGCGCACCCAGATTGAGCGCGATGGCGATGTTGGCGGTGGTGTCAGTGTCATAGCCGTGCTGTACCTGCAGGAAGGTCGGATAGAGATCCTGCGAACCGTGGCTAAAGGCATTGAAGCAGACCATGATCAGAACCATGAACAGCATCAGGGAAAAATTGCTCTTGATCGCCTGCCACACCTCGCCAAACGACGCACGCTCATGACTCTGGCCTGCCACCCACGCCGGGGACTCATCGACATTGCGCCGGATAAAGAACACAAACAGCGCGGGCGTCGCCCCAATGATAAACATGCCACGCCAGCCGACATGGTCGAAGGCAAACTTAAACACCAGCGCTGCCATGAGATAGCCAATGACATAGCCCTCCTGCAGGAGCCCGGAGAAAAATCCCCGGTTCTTGGCGGGCAGGGTCTCCAGCGCCAGCGCCGCGCCGACGCCCCATTCCCCACCCATGGCAAAGCCAAACAATGCCCGCATGGCGAGCAAGGTGGTGATGTCGGGTGCAAAGGCTGAGGCCAGCTCGCAGGCGGCATAGCTCACGACATTGATCATCAGGATCGGACGGCGACCATAGCGCTCCGCCAGCCAGCCAAAAAAAAGCGCCCCGAGTGGGCGCATGGCAAGGGTCAGAAAGATGCCTTCGGACACATTCTTCACATCAGTATGAAAATCACCGGCGATGGCCTTTATAGCAAAAACAAATAAAAAGAAATCAAATGCATCCAGCGACCAGCCCGCAAGGGAGGCGATAAAGGCGTGCAACTGCTGGTGGGTGAGTTCACGAAAGGGATTGGATAGGGTCATCAATACGCTCCTTGGCATCTTGCACGCACTGAGGCTCGGGTATCGTCATCAGGCGGGTATTGTTTATTGAGCGAGGATCAGGATGACTGCTCCCCTGCCCGTTTATTGATCATCTGAACGTAGCATAAGGCGGAAAGCAAGCCTATGGGGCTTACAAAATAAGAGGTGCAAAATCCGCAAAATCAACTATGCCTGCATATTCGACAGAGCTTTGACACTTTAGAATAGGCAACAATCAGACCAATTGCCGATGATTAAAATGAAAGCAAGCCCACTGCCTGACTCACTGATCGGGCCTCTACATGAGGCCGCTGTTTACTATGAACAGATGATCCAAACCGGACAGGCTGCATTGTGGCAATTATCAACGAAAGATCTCATTTCCGATTATTTTGATGCCTTTAACGCGGATGACTTTGTCACAGCGTTTGCCCGAAAAATCATCGAGGTCATTCAACATCGCCGCACATTAATCCAAGGGCGTACCCATTCAGCAATCTCAGGTCGCCTTTTGCGCTTAGCTATCACTGTGACCATGTATGACTGTCTTGCGGAAGAATCTACCCAAGGCTTCTATGACAGTGACGACTGTCCGCCGCCGGAGTTCTGGGTGGGCTGGGATGCGGATAGTAATGAACTCATTTGTTTTATCCCCGAACC
>JASLEL010000355.1 GCA_030151145.1 Aquirhabdus sp.
ACAGGCTGAAACTTGATCTTGCGGCATCCGAGTAACATCGGTAATCTGCATGAGAGCGGTCATCTTAAGGTGACCATTTTTTAAACCTAGGTGGCTCACTTTTACTCCGCCATCTGGCTCAGTTTCTCTCCGCTATTCACACTTAAGTTGATTAATTAACCGTAATTTTGGTACTACGCTTATCTTATTCAAAGTTCAAATTAAATTGCTAATCCTCACGTAAAGATACAGCAAGCTGATCATCAGCTATCTATCGCGGAAAAGATTCCGTTCACTTAATGCCTCAAAAACTCACCGGCATAGATCTCTGCACAATGTCACATCAGCCCCGTGTAAGCTTGTAGATCGTTCGGACAACGGACCCAACAATACCGTAACTGGCATCATAGGAGGAACGGATTAATTGCAAAAGCCGCCGGTCTTCCAAAGATCGACTGGATTCCGGTTCATGCAACCATGCGTAATAACCCGCACGCGCAATCTTTAGGACACGGCACATCGTCGTGATCCTAAACTCATGGCAATGCTCGAGCATGAATTGATACTTTACTCTGGCAGGCTTGCAAAGTACCTTGCGGCCTTTTTTAGGATATCGCGCTACTCTTCGGCCTGTTTGAGTTGACCTTTAAGGCGCAGTATTTCTTTTTTGGCCTCGACCAACTCATGCTCGTCATGATGGCTATGAAGTGGCTTTACGGCTTTACTTACTATGATCTTCTTTTTAATAGTATGACCAATTATTTTAAGTATGATTAATTATTTTAAATTTACAGCAAGTGCGGTCTTTTTTAAGCAAAACAGTATGGTACTTTTTCACGCTGTCTGAATGGTTTTTCAAAAGCCATAAACAACAACGTCACATGACTAGTAATGATCAGTCATGTGACGTTGCTTGCTTAGTTCTAACTGAAAGTAATCCTCTATACTTTGTATAGAACTTTATTTGCCTGTATAGAACTTTATTTACTTGTATAGAACTTTATTTGCACTCTACACCGGAGCAAGAGGCTCTGGTCGGTCTTATTCCACCGTCACGCTCTTGGCGAGGTTACGCGGCTGATCGACGTCAGTACCACGCAGCACGGCGACGTGATAGGACAAGAGCTGCAGCGGGATGCTGTAGACGATCGGGGCAACCAGACCGGATACAGACGGGATCGACAGCACATGCACGCGCTCTTCAGACTTGATATCGCTATGCTCATCGGCAAACACGAACAGTTCGCCGCCGCGTGCCTGTACTTCCTGCATGTTGGATTTCAGCTTGTCGAGCAGATCGTCCTGTGCAGCCAGTACGATGATCGGCATGTCCTTGTCCACCAGCGCCAGCGGGCCATGCTTGAGCTCGCCTGCGGCATAGCCTTCGGCGTGGATGTAGGAGATTTCCTTCAGCTTCAGGGCACCTTCGAGCGCGATCGGATACTCGATGCCGCGACCTAGGAACAGCGCATGGCGACGCTCAACAAAGGCATGCGACATGTGCTCAATCTTGGCGTCGAGCTTCAGGGTTTCATTGACCGCATTCGGCACGTGCCACAGTTGTTCGATGATGCTGGCCGAGGCTTCAGGGGTCAGACGGGCTTGCTCTTCACCGATCTTCAGTACCAGCAGCATGAGAGCAGCAAGCTGGGTGGTGAAGGCTTTGGTGGAGGCCACGCCGATCTCGACACCGGCTTGGGTCAAGAGGTGCAGATCGGTTTCACGGATCAAGGACGACGTGATGACGTTACACAGCGCCAGCGTCACAAGGCCGTCTGCAGGGGTGCATTGCGCCTTGACATCGCGCAGGGCAGCCAAGGTGTCTGCGGTCTCACCAGACTGGGAGATACAGACCAGCAGGGTATTGCCCTGTACCACGGGATTGCGGTAGCGGTATTCGCTCGCGATCTCGACCGAGCAGGACAGACGCAGCAGATTCTCGATCCAGTAACGGGCGACCATCCCTGCATGGTAGCTGGTCCCGCAGGCGATGATCTGCACATGCTGCACGCCTTTCAGACGGCTGGCCTGCTCGCCCAAGAAATCGGCATGCAGGTGGGTGTCGGTCAGACCGGCGGACAGCGTACGGGTGATGGCGTCGGTCTGCTCGTGGATTTCCTTGAGCATGTAGTGCTTGTAGCCGCCTTTGTCACTGGCGTTGTCGGTCGCGTCCAGCTCGTGTGAGCCACGATGGACGGCTTTGCCATCCTGATAGATCTCGATGGTGTCGCGGGTCAGACGCACGACGTCTTTTTCTTCGAGATAAATAAAGCGGTTGGTCACCGGCAGGAGGGCCAACTGGTCGGAAGCGACGAAATTCTCGCCGATACCCAGACCGATCACCAAGGGAGAGCCGGCACGCACCGCGATCAGCTCATCAGGGCTGTCACTGTTGACGATACCCAGCGCGTAGGCGCCATGCAGCAGCGGGATGACCGACTGGACGGCAGCCAGCAGCGTGCTGTGGGATTTGAGCGCGCGATGCACGAGGTGGGCGACCACTTCGGTGTCGGTCTGCGAGCTGAAGACATAGCCTTCGGCCTGCATTTCGGCTTTGAGCAAGGCGTAGTTTTCGATGATGCCGTTGTGCACGACCGCGATGGTGCCTGAGGTATGCGGATGGGCATTGATCTGGGAAGGTTCACCATGGGTGGCCCAGCGGGTATGGGCGATCCCGATGGCCCCATGCAGGTGCTGGCTCAGTACGGCTTTTTCCAAAACCGCGACTTTACCGACCTGACGCTCACGAATGATGGCATTGTGTTCAATCAGGGCGACACCGGCGGAATCGTAACCGCGATATTCGAGGCGCTTGAGTCCTTCGATCAGGATGGGTGCTACGTTGCGTTCTGCAATACCGCCGACAATTCCGCACATGGTATTTGATTTCCTCAAAATGAAGGCTGTCTATTTTCAAGCCGATATTGTAACAAAATTTTAAATTTTAGGCTGCTCTTTTATGGCAGCCCTGTTCGGGTCTGGTTTCCATCTGTAACTGCTTCCGGCACCGTGATTTTTCAATACGACTGGCCGAAAGCAACCCTCGCAAAGAGGTCCGGTCAACACAGACCGCATCGACCCGCTCAGCCTTTCTTGGCCTTGGCCGGACGCTGGTAGTGCTCGATGTTGCGCTGCTGACCGCGCGCGACCGCAAGGCTACCGGCTGGCACATCCTTGGTCACCACCGATCCGGCACCGACCGTGGCCTGATCCCCGATATTGACCGGCGCGACCAAGGATGAATTGGACCCGATAAAGGCATGCGAGCCAATGACCGTCTGGTGCTTGTTGGCACCGTCATAGTTACAGGTGATGGTACCTGCACCGATGTTGCTACTGGAGCCGATCAGCGCATCACCGATATAAGCCAGATGGTTGGCCTTGCTGCCTTCGCCGATGCGGCTGTTTTTGACTTCAACGAAGTTGCCGATATGGACCTCATCCGCCAGCTCCGTGCCCGGACGCAGACGGGCAAACGGTCCGATGGTGGCATTGGCACCCACGGCAACATCATCCAGTATGCTGTAAGGCTGGATGTGGGTCCCGGCGCTGACCTTGGCATTCTTGAGCACGCAGCCCGCGCCGATCACTACGCCATCACCCAGATAGCAGTTGCCTTCGATCACGACATTGATGTCGATACGTACATCCTGCCCGACCGAGAGCTGGCCGCGCAGGTCAAAGCGTGCCGGGTCCAGCAGGGTGACGCCAGACTTCATGAGTTGCAGCGCCTGATGGCGCTGCCATTCACGTTCAAGCGCAGCGAGCTGCACGCGGTCATTGACGCCTTCGACCTCAAAGCCATAGGTCGGCTGGATGCTGCCGATGTTGATGCCATCGGCGGCCGCCAGTGCGACGATGTCGGTCAGGTAGTATTCTTTCTGCGCGTTGGTGTTGGTCAGCTTCGGTAACCAGCTGTGCAGCAGGGCGTTGTCCACCGCATAGATGCCGGTATTGACTTCACTGATGGCGAGCTCGTCCGGGGTCGCGTCCTTCTGCTCGACCACGCGCACGATGTGGTTCTTGCTGTCACGTACGATACGACCATAGCCGGTCGGGTTTTCCAGATCCAGCGTGATCATGGCAAGACCGCTGTGAGCGGCATCCAAGAGGCGCTTTAAGGTATCGACCTGCACCAGCGGGACATCGCCATAGAGGATCAGGCTGCGGCCCGTGGTCGGCAGGACCGGCAGTGCCATCTGCACGGCATGACCGGTGCCTTTCTGCTCGGCCTGCAGCGCCCACTCGATCTGCACCGCCTGCTCATCGGACGCAATCGGGGGATGATAGTTGGCAAAGGCGCTCTGCACCAGATCACCACCATGACCGTAGACGGTGATGATGCGGTCGGCATTCATGCGCGATACCTGATTCATCACATGCTCAAGCAGGGGCTTGCCCGCCAGCGGTTGCAGGACTTTAGGGAGGCGGGAATTCATGCGGGTCCCTTTGCCTGCAGCCAGAATAATGACGCTGAAAGTCATAACAACTCCGTGAGTATTTTTCTATAAAAATCAAAACAAAAGTAAAAAATTCAGTACAGCCAATCGCAATTTGTCAAATCGCTCATCAGCATCACCTGCAGGATATCTCAGTGCAGCCAAACCAGCCCGACCCAGAGCAGCACCATGGCAACCAGACCCGCGATAATGTCATCCAGCATGATGCCAAGGCCGCCATGCACATGCTCATCAAAGTAGCGGATCGGCCACGGTTTCCAGATATCGAACAGCCGAAACAGCGCAAACGCGATCAGCACGGTCAGCCAAGAGAAATGATCCAGCAGGATCAGTGGAATCAGGGTGATCGACTGCCCGGCAAACTCATCCCAGACGATACTCTTGTCATCGTGCACACCCAGTAGTGTCGCGCTGCGTCCGCAGATCGGAATCCCGATTAGGGTGCCGACGGCGATGATGATCAGAGAGGTGGTATGACCCACGGCCAGCCACAGCGGGATAAAGACTAAGACCGCAAGCGACCCCATGGTGCCGGGGGCTTTGGGCGACAGGCCCGAGCCCAAGCCGATGCCGAGAAAGTAGGTGAATTTGTCCAGCAGACTCATCTGGGC
>JASLEL010000063.1 GCA_030151145.1 Aquirhabdus sp.
GAAACAGTATATGTGCGTGGTTTGTGGCTTTATCTATGATGAAGCCCTCGGTATGCCGGACGAGGGGATTCCGCCCGGCACCTTATGGCAGGACGTACCCGACAGTTGGGTCTGCATCGACTGCGGGGTGAGCAAGCTGGACTTTGAGATGGTCGCGTTGTGATCCGAGACTAATCGATCAGAAGAAGCAAAAAGGCCTCGAAGCGCACTTCGGGGCCTTTTTGCGATGTACACATTCGCGATGCCCGGCCTTGATCCTGCGGGTGTTTTTGACCTGCTGCGTTTATCGTTTGTCCTTGACATTAAAGTTCACTTTAATATTAAAGTCGAGTCCTCCCGCACGGAGCCCCGCGTGATTTGGCTCACCTGAGTCTGCGGTCGAGTAGCAACAGAATGCTCAATCGTGGGGTGCAAACCCAGTGCAGAACGGCTATCTTATGTGCACGCGTTTTGATCATATCTACAAGGAAAAAAACATGACTACGCCAACCTATGATCTGGTGGTCTTTGGTGCCACCAGCTTTGTCGGTCAGATCCTGACCCGCTATCTCGCCGAGTATTTCTCCTCCCAGCCTGAGAATCTGCGCTGGGCCATCGCCGGTCGCTCAGAAGCTAAACTCAATGAAGTCAAGCAATCGCTGGGCGCGGCAGGTGCATCCTTGCCCATCATCGTCGCGGATGCGGCCAATGAAGCCCAACTACAAACCCTCTGTGCCCAGACCCGCGTGGTGGTCTCGACCGTCGGACCCTATGCGCTGTATGGCGAGCCACTGATCAAAGCCTGTGTGGAGAACGGCACGGACTACTGTGACCTGACAGGCGAGGCGCAGTGGATCAGAAAGATGATCAATCTCTACGAGCCGACCGCGCAGCAGACCGGCGCACGCATCGTGCATTGCTGTGGTTTTGACTCGGTGCCGTCGGATATGGGCGTGTATTTCCTGCAGCAGCAGGCGCAGCAGCAATGGGGCGCACCTGCCACCCACGTCAAGATGCGGGTCAAAGTCCTCAAAGGCGGCGCATCCGGCGGCACCATCGCCAGCATGCTGAATGCGATTGAGGAGGCCATGGCAGATCCCGCCTTGCGCAAGGAGTTCCTCAATCCTTACTCGCTGTGCCCACCCAATCACGGCCTCACCGCACGCCAGCACTATGTCAAAGGCGCTGAGTTTGATGCGGACTTTGGCGCGTGGATCGCGCCCTTCATCATGGCGGCGGTCAATGAACGCGTGGTGCATCGCTCCAATGCGCTGTCGGGTAATGCCTACGGCAGCAATTTCACCTATGACGAAGCGACGCTGACCGGCACTGGCACCAAAGGCCGTCTGACGGCACTGGGTATGGTGGCAGGGCTGGGGGCATTCATGGTTGGCAGTGCGATCAAGCCTACGCGCTATCTGCTTGAGCGCTATGTGCTGCCCAAACCGGGTGAGGGTCCAAGCCCTGAGGCACAAGTCGCCGGTCGTTTTGATTTGCGCTTCTTTGGTCGTACGGATGCGGGCGAGAGCTTACGTGTCAAAGTCACCGGTGATCGTGATCCGGGCTATGGCTCCACCGGCAAGATGCTGGGGCAGGCGGCGATCAGCCTTGCACTCGATCATGTGCAGGATGGCATCAAGACGGGACGTCAGGGCGGATTCTGGACGCCTGCGACGATGTTTGATGCGCGTTTCATTGAGCGCTTGACCCAGCATGCGGGGCTGGGCTTTGAGCGGATCTAAACGCAAATAAGCGAGATCAGTAGACGTTGTGAGATGAGTAAAAAAACGGTCATGCTTGCATGACCGTTTTGTTTTTTGCCAGATTGATCTGTACCGGATAGAGGATCAACTGTAAGCACCGTCGTCATTCAATCGGGGCAGCCAGTAAGCAAGCAGGTCGCTGTGGTCGATCTGGCTGGGGTGAAAGTCTGGGCGGTAGAAGGCCAGATACTCCGGCAGCACCGTGACCATCAAATGCAGGATGCGCCCCAGATCGCGCAGGTTGTGCAGCAGGGCAGACACACTGCCTAGGCTGGCTTTACGATCCTGCCACAGCAGATGACCCGTCACCGTGGCATTGCCGAGCAGGAAACCCAGCGTGATGGTGCGCATGCTGCGCCGCCGCTGCGGCAGATTATCAAAGACCGTCTGATAAACATTAAAGGCGACGCTCTTGTGTTCGATTTCCTCGATGGCATGCCAGAGCCAGAGCTGTCGCATGTTCGGTGAGAGGCGCTCGATTAAATACGGATGGCGCAGCATATAGCCCGCGATCATCGCCGTGAAGTGCTCCAGCGCCACGGTGGCCGCGAGCTGCCGCCGATGTGAGAGTCCGCGCAGCCGGATAAACTCGGCGGTCATATCGGCCTGAAAACGGCTGATATTGTACTCGTCATTCAGCAACTGATCATTGAATGCTGCATGCGACTGGGCATGCATCGACTCCTGACCGATAAAGGCGGAGATGTCGGCCTGCAGAGTGGGATCGCTGACCTGATCACGTACATTGCGCACCGTCTCGACAAAGAAACGCTCGCCATCGGGAAAGGTCGTCGATAGCGCCGTCAGCAGGTGCGACAGCAGGGGCGAGGGTGCATAGTGACGCTCGATCTGCTCAGGGCGAAAGCGGCTACGGCGCACATGAATGCTTTTGGAAGTGAGACGCTGCGGGGTGGCGGTGTGAGCTGTAGGGAAGGAATGAGCATCAGTCATGGCATGTACTCGACGACAAGGCGCAGTGATGGGCAATGCCTGACTGTAACAGTCCTAACGCCGCTTGGCATTGCCTCAATGTGTAAAAAATAGAGACAGTTCTAAAATTGAATCTAGATGCTAGCGGAAAGTACTCGGCTTGTACAATCGCATTTGCCGATGCAAGTATGCATGCTTAAAGAATCTCAGTTGCAATGCAGATCATTGACCTTGTCTAAGGTGAAATTCTGATCCCCCAGCGCACGGATGGTCCCATCAGCCCTGATTTCGATGGTGTTGTCTACACCGGGGACATAGATGTCCAGCCCCCAGGCGTTGCGGTCGATTTTGGATATGCCGGCTGCATGCATGGTGATGACATGCGAGGAGGGGTCAAACTGAGGGGCATCGAGACTGACGTCGACTTTGGCCGGTTTGGTGATGCCTTTGATGGTCAGATCGCCGTATATCACGCCATGCATCGGGTCCTGCCGGACGATTTTGGTACTTCTAAATTCGATTTTAGGGTATTTGGCGGCATCAAAAAAATCTTCGCCTTTGAGGAACTGCTCTTGTAATGAAGACCCGGTATAGACGCTGTTGACGTCGATTTTGAGCAGGAT
>JASLEL010000075.1 GCA_030151145.1 Aquirhabdus sp.
AGAAGCCGTAGCGCTGCTGAAAGAGGCCTTTCTCGATCTGCGTCTGGATGAAACTGACCGCATCATGGAGCTACTGCAACAGCGTAAATCCCGCTGGCAGTCGCGTATCAGCGGTTCGGGTCATGCTTATGCGCTACAGACGTCGTCGCATACGTTTAGCGCACTGTCCCGTTATGAGTATCAGAACACGGGATTACCGGCTCTGCTGGCCTTGCGTGGTCTGATCGATCGAATCGAAGAGGATGCCGCAGCACAGCAATCCTTCCTGACTGATCTCGTGGCGTTGCATCAGATCATCATTCATCTGCCGCGTCAGTATCTCTTGGTGGCCGAACGTGAACGTCTGTCTGAGCTTTCTGCTGAGATTACTCGAGTCTGGCAGGCGACGCCTGCACCAGATACGACACAGTCGCTGACCGTGCCACCAGTATCAGAGACACCAGCAGCCGACACCGCATGGTTGATACAGGCCAATGTGCAGTTCTGCGCGGAGTCCTATCCGGTGACATCAGTCGATCATCCGGATACTGCCGCACTCATGGTGCTTGGTCCTTATCTGCGCAATGGTTTCCTGCATCGCGCACTGCGAGAGCAGGGCGGTGCCTATGGCGGCGGGGCCGCCTATGACGGCAATGCCTGTGCATTCCGCTTCCATAGCTACCGGGACCCACGTCTGGCAGAGACCTTTGCTGATTTTGGTGCAAGCGTTGCTTGGTTACTGGATAGTCCGCAAGAGCCGTATCAGCTCGAAGAAGCGATTCTGGGGCTGATCGGGGCGATGGACAAACCCGGCTCACCGGCTGGTGAGGCCATTGGTAGTTGCCATTCGCTGTTGCATGGTCGTACACCGGCCCAGCGACGTGGCTTGCGTCAGGCATTGCTTGCGGTGACTCTGGATGACCTGCAGCGGGTCGCCAGAACTTATCTGACGGCTGCGCATCGTCAGCGCGCCGTGGTGGCACCGTATGCCCGCGAAGCTGATGTGAAGGCATTGGGTTTTGCCGTTGAGCGTATTTAAATAGTGAGGCGGTGATGATTGTCATCTGGCAGTCATCAAACCGCTATAAAAACGCTATCACTAAACTGTCATATGATAAAACCGGTCTGATCGACAATGTCGCAGTCTACAGAACGCCCTGAGCAGGATTCGCAGGTTGCCACACATGGTGACCCGCCTGATGCTGTCCGCGCGCGCGCTCACGGTGCTTTGACGCAGACTGAGATGGATCAGTGGGTCGGCTGTGAAGAGTGCGATGCGGTGTTTAAACGGATCAGCCTGAACAAAGGCGAGCGGGCCTATTGTGAGTGTTGTGGAGCTGAGCTATACCGGCAGTCCCATTCGCTGAATGAGTTGCTTGCGCTTGTGGTGACGGCACTGATTGTGTTCGCGATTTGCAATAGCTTTCCGATCGTCAAGGTGGAGCTACAGGGTAATTTTTCCGAGACCACGCTCTTGGGCGCGGCCTTGGCCATGTTTCATATCGGTCGTGGCTTTATTGGTTTTCTGGTGGCGATGACCACATTTGTGGTCCCGCTGGTAGATCTGCTGTTGCTGTTTTATGTGCTCTTTTCGGTTTCGGTGCTTAAGGTTCGTCCGCCTTATCTGGCTCCGGCGCTCCGTATTGTGTATACATTCCGGATGTGGGGCATGATTGAAGTGTTTCTGATCGGTGTATTGGTGACGCTGGTCAAGCTCATTGCCATGGTCATTGTGATTCCCGGTGTTGCACTCTGGGCGTTTGGCGGCTTGAGCATCCTGTTGGTAAAGATCACCTCGGTTAAGGTCAAAGATCTTTGGGATGCCATTGATCAGCGAGGGTACCCGTGATGACTCATACCGATCACCAGCATAAGGGTGTGCCTGCGGCGCATCCCGTCTATACCACCGCGCAGGATCTGTCTCTGGTTCTCTGTCATAGCTGTGGTTTATTGAATCCTGAAGTCAAACCGCGCGATCATGCCGACGATACCGATCATGCCGAAAGCGCGCATCTGCATCTGCATTGTCGGCGCTGTCATGCGACGCTACATGAGCGTAAGCCCATGAGTCTGGATCGGACACTGGCATTGATGCTGGCGGCGATGATTCTGTATATCCCGGCCAATGTGCTACCTATGACCTTGACAGAGTCTCTGCTCGGCAGTCAGCACGATACCATCATGAGTGGTGTGATTTACTTCTGGCAGAGTGATGATTATCTGGTGGCGACCGTGATCTTTACCGCCAGTATTTTTGTACCGATTTTAAAGCTCATCATTCTGGGCTTCCTATTGTATGCCGTGCATCAACAAGGTAAAGGCAAACGCCGTTTTCGGCCCGAGCAATGCGCGGTGCTGTACCGTATCGTTGAGTTTGTCGGGCGCTGGTCGATGATCGATGTTTTTGTGGTATCGCTGTTGACTGCGTTGATTCAGATGCAGTCGCTTGCTACGATTTCGGCAGGTCCGGGAGCGGTGGCATTTGGTGCCGTGGTGGTATTGACCATGCTGGCCTCCTTGAGTTTTGATCCGAGGATCATCTGGGATCAGTACTATAAAGCCCTGCAGACGGACACTGGGCTACAGGCTTCATCAGTACCGAGCTCGCATTCCCCGATTTGATTTTTCTATCTTATGTAGACGGATATGACCGAACAAAGCCCTACGCATCACAGTCAGAACAACGCAAAGCCAGATGCGTCAGACGCGGCGATTCCTGAACCGCGCAAAAAAGTCCCCAAACGCTGGCGGCCTTCTCTGATCTGGTTTATTCCGCTGGTGGCATTGGCAATCGGGATTTCACTGGTGGTCAAAGCCATGCTGGAAACCGGACCGACTATTCAGGTCAGTTTTCATACTGCGGATGGTCTGATCGCTGGCAAGACCGCGGTGAAATACAAGCAGGTCAGCATCGGTCTGGTCAAGCATATCGACCTTGCGCCTGATCATTCGCATGTGATTGCCCGCATTCAATTGCGCCATGATGCCAAGGCATTTGCGGTGGATGATGCCCGTTTCTGGGTGGTGCGTCCACGCATCGGTACCAATGGCGTGTCGGGGATCGATACCCTGCTGTCGGGTGCCTATATTGAGGTGGATGGCGGCAAGTCTAAAGTCGAGCAAGATGATTTCAAAGGGCTTGAGGTGCCGCCAGTGGTGGCATCAGATATGCCGGGCAAGATTTTTTTCCTCAACGCTACTGATCTTGGCTCGCTGGATTTTGGTTCGCCCATTTATTATCGCCGGATCAACGTTGGGCAAGTCAGCGGCTATAAACTCGCAGATGATGGTCAGAGTGTCGAGGTGCAGGTCTTTATCCAGTCTCCCTATGATAAATACGTGACCAAGGATGCCCGATTCTGGCATGCCAGCGGCGTCGATCTGTCTCTGGGCGCTTCTGGTTTTAAACTAGATACCCAGTCTATGGCGAGCATCATCTCAGGTGGGGTAGCCTTTGGTTATCCGGACAATTCCCACGCTGATGTGGCGACCAATAATAGTCATTTCCACCTGTGGGAG
>JASLEL010000100.1 GCA_030151145.1 Aquirhabdus sp.
CCCCACTGGGTCAGGACAGAGATAAAGGTGCGCGTCGAGGATGGTCGCAAGGCATTGATCCCGGCCGATGGTGCCGGGGTCAGCAGCACCAGTTGCTCTGCCAGACCGCGACTCGCCAGCATCTGGGCCAAAAGGCCACCCATCGAGTGACCCATGATGATGGGTTTTTCATCCAGACCCCGGATCAGGGTTTCAAGATCGGCGGCATAGTCGAGCAGGCTTAAGGTCCCGAGCGCCTCAGGCGGCGTGATCCGGTATTCAGGCTCATGGTAGCGCAGTGTTGGCGCGATCACGCGATAGCCGTGTGCCTCAAAAAATGGCTGATAATTCGACCACATGGCGCCCGAGCCCCACATGCCATGGATCATCACGATGGTTTTGGTCATTTTTTATCGTCCCTTACTGTCAGCCCTGCTGATGCACGATTTGTTTGTGCCCCAAATGTACCCAGATTTGCACGGTCATGCTGCGGATTGCGGGCATACAAACAGCCGACCGATTGTTTGGCTTCATCATGACACAAATCCTTACGCTTGCATCTGATTTGGTCGATTTATTTAGCACCATCTGATCACAGCAGCATGACAAGCGACATCATTTTTTCTTTATTTTACCCTCTCTTAGCCACTTCATCACAAGGCGTCACAGTTCTCTGCCAAAAAATCCTGTCCTGCTGTCTGGCGCAAGGGCTCAGTTTGCGCTATAAACTGTGTAAACGGGGATTTTGCAATTCTGCCGTTTTGTATATCACCTGCATGCAAAAAGGAAATGCTTTGGCCGCATCTGTCAGTCGTACCGTCGAATTCTCCGGCATCACGCTGGAACGCCTTAAGGCTATGGTCGGTGGCTATAATGCTCACCTGAAACTGATCGAACAACGGATTAATGTCAAAATCTCCCATCGGGGCAGCTTATTCATCGTCGAAGGCGAACTCGACGCTGTCGAACGCGCCGAAAGTCTGCTCGAACGCCTCTATCAGGAAACTGCCGAGACCCGCAATCTCTCGCCTGAGCACCTGCACCTGCTGATTCAGGGTAGCCAGACTGATCGCCTGACTCATGACGACGACGACGATAGCGAAGAAATGCCTGATGTCTTCCTGAATACCCGCAAAGGCAAGATCTCGCCGCGTGGGGCCAATCAGCGCCGCTATGTCCAGCGCATCATGGAAAGTGATATTTCCTTTGGGATCGGTCCTGCCGGTACGGGGAAGACCTATCTGGCCGTCGCCTGCGCGGTCGATATGCTGGAGCGCAATGAGATCCAGCGTATCCTCTTGGTGCGTCCTGCGGTTGAGGCAGGCGAGAAGCTCGGCTTCCTGCCCGGCGACCTGTCGCAGAAAATCGACCCGTATTTGCGTCCACTGTATGACGCACTGTACGACATGCTCGGTGCCGAAAAAGTCGCCAAGCTGATTGAGCGTCAGGTGATCGAAGTGGCACCGCTTGCGTATATGCGGGGTCGCACTTTAAGCAACTCCTTTGTCATTCTGGACGAAGCGCAGAATACGACGCCAGAGCAGATGAAGATGTTCCTGACCCGCATCGGCTTTGGCTCGCGTGCAGTCATCACCGGCGACATCACGCAGGTAGACCTGCCGCGCGGTCAGATGTCTGGTCTTGCGCATACCTTGCGGATCGTTGAGAAGATCGAAGAGATCCACATCACCCGTTTCCACTCACGCGACGTGGTGCGCCATTACCTCGTACAAAAGATCGTCGAAGCCTATGAAGCCTACGATGAGCAGGAGATGAGTGAAAAAATCTCGGCCCGCCGCGAGCGCCTCGCCCAGCAGAAAGCCCTGATGGATGCCAACGACAAGGCTAGCGACGCCCAGTACGCCGAACTCTACGAGCAACCTGCGGTATAATCGACGCATGCTTGATGGCAGCCATTGATCGTCATTGCGATTGATGGCTGTTTTTATTTGCCTGATCGTGCGGCGATCCTGTCTTCGCTTAGACTGAAGCCCTCAGAGAATCCGAGTCATTCATGCCCAAATCTGCCAAGACCAAAGAACCTAAACCCAAACACGCCCACCGCGACCATATCAGTCCAAAGCGGCGTAAAAAGAAAGTTCAACTCCTGCTGCAACATGTTTATCAGCCACACGCAGATCAGGACATCCTTCTGATCCGCAAAAAAGACTTGCACCACTGGATATGGACCACGCTGGCTGCGGTCGGCGTCAAAAAGAAACGTCGCGCCGAGATCACCATCCGCATCGTCGATGAGGAAGAAAGCCAGCATCTGAACAGCACTTACCGGAGTAAAGACAAACCCACCAACGTGCTGTCCTTCCCCTCCGAGCTACCCGATGAGATTTTGGCGATTCTGGATAATAAACCCTTAGGCGATCTGGTCATCTGTATGCCAGTGGTATTAAAGGAAGCCGTCGAGCAGGGCAAAACAAGCGAAGAGCATTTCGCCCATCTGGTGGTACATGGCTTACTGCACCTCTTGGGCTATGACCATGAGACCAGCCCCGAAGATGCCGCCGAGATGGAAGCGCTGGAAATCCAGATCATGGCTGTTTTGGGCTTTGATGATCCGTATGCGGATCGCTGACATCACCTAATGAAGATCGCCTTAAACATGCAAAAGCAACGCGAAAAAGGAAGCGCCTTAAGTTACATGTAACTTAAGGCGCTTTGTATTCCGATTGATGGCTTTTGATTCGTCGCCTACATGCCGACATCCAGTTCGTCTTCATCCGAGAAACGCCAGGTGCGGATGATGCGCAGCTCACTATAGCTCTTCATCTCACCCGTGAAGTGTCCATACGGCGCTCCGTCACGGACCGAGTCTTTTGCGGCTTCATCCAGAATGCGGAAGCCTGACGTCTTGAGCAGGCGGATGGCCTTGATATCACCATCCGGGTCCAGAATCACCATCAGACGCACATCACCTTTTAGCTCACGGCTGCGCGCCTCTGCCGGATAGTGACGATTGCCGATGCGCTCCACCTTGCGACGGAACTGATTCATATAGACCGCACTGGCATCCTGACGGGTCGAAACGCTATCTACCGTATGGACCGAGGTGGCTTTACTGTATTCCTGCTTTTGCGTGGCGTATTGTGCTTCCAGCGTCGCGATCATGGATGCGACTGAAGACTGCGTCTTCTGGTGTTTTTGGGCACGCTGGGCGCGCTTGTTTTTCTCGTTTTGAGATTCGGCCTTCCAGCTTGCGGTGGTGGTGATGGTGCGAGAGCCGATGGCACTGGCCTCGACCGGCTGCTGGCTCATTTGCTCGATATGCAGCGTGACATTTTGCGTCTGGATGGTCTGATTGGGATTCTGCATCTGGGCAGGACTGGTCAGCCGATGGGCCGCACGCAGCACCCCTGCCCCTTGCTGGTTACTCTGGGCCAGATAATCCGCATCGGGATTTTTTTCCTTGGACTCAGAGACCGCAAGCGCGATGTCCTGCATCACGGCATCACGACTCGATGGCGGGACAAAGGTGATCGCAAAAATCAGCACAATATGCAGCGCCAGCGCAGTCGCCAGTGACAGCGACATCACGCGATCAGAACGAATCCGGATCAACAGATGCTCAAGCCCCGTCTGCGCACGCAAGAGCAAC
>JASLEL010000430.1 GCA_030151145.1 Aquirhabdus sp.
ACGCAGAGAATCGCGGATTTCGCGCAGCAACACCACGTCTTCAGGCGTAGGTGCCGGTGCTGGCGCTTCAGCAGGTTTTTGGTTACGCAGACGATTCACACCTTTCACAAGGAAAAATACCACCAGCGCCAAGAGGAAGAAATTCACCAGAATAGAGATGAAGTTACCGTAGGTCAGCACGGCGATATCGGCTTTTTTCAGTGCATCCAGTGTCGTCAGGTTGTTCGGATTGCTGCCCAGCACAATGAATTCTTTGGTGAAATCCAGCTTACCACCCAGAATAAAGGAAATGAGGGGCATGATCAGGTCATTGACCAGCGAATCGACAATCTTGCTGAATGCAGCACCGATGATCACACCGACAGCCAGATCAATCATATTGCCCTTAATGGCAAACTCGCGAAACTCTTTCACAATACTCATGTGAAAACCTCCAAGAAAAAATTCAAAAAATAGTCTAATAGCCAGCCTATCACGCTGTACTAGCAGGCACTCTAAACGTTTTTGATCGAAATTTCGATTAATTCACGTAACTTGTTCACCGCAAATGGACATAAGCTGAAGCATTATCCAGCATCACACGCACGCTCACTCGCACTTTCATACGCAAATAGAATGCCACGATCTCAATCTACGCATGCTGTATGACATAAAAAAACCGCCGGTAAGCGGCGGTTTTTTCAGATACGACGATACATCAGATCAGGCGCGGCTTTGACGCTTGCGATCGGATTCCGTCAGGAACTTCTTGCGCAGACGGATCGATTTTGGTGTCACTTCGACCAGTTCGTCGTCTTCGATGAACTCCAGTGCCTGTTCCAGCGTAAAGCGGATCGGCGGGGTCAGGACGATGGCTTCATCGGTACCACTGGCGCGTACGTTACTGAGCTGCTTGGCTTTGGTCGGGTTAACCACCATGTCGTCGCTACGCGAGTTGATACCGACCAGCATGCCTTCGTAGACTTCGAGCTGCGGATAGGCAAACAGACGACCACGCTCCTGCAGGGTGAACAGCGCATAGCCGAGCACGGTACCTTGGACCATGGAGATCAGCACGCCGTTCTGACGCTTGGCGACAGCACCGGTCTGGGCTGGGCCGTAGTGCGAGAAGCTCGAGGTCAGGATACCGGTACCCGACGTCATGGTCAGGAACTCGGAGCGGAAACCGATCAGACCGCGCGATGGGACGATGGCTTCGATACGGGTACGGCCTTTGCCGTCGACTTCCATATTGGTCATTTCGCCGCGGCGCATGCCGACCTGCTCCATGACACCACCTTGGTGTTGGTCTTCAACGTCGAAAATCACGTTTTCATACGGCTCGGATTTGACGCCGTCGATTTCTTTCATGATCACTTCAGGACGCGATACGCCCATCTCGAAGCCTTCGCGACGCATGTTTTCGATCAGCACCGACAGATGCAGCTCACCACGACCCGAGACTTTGAAACGGTCTGGCGAATCTGTGTCTTCGACGCGCAGGGCGACGTTGTGGATCAGCTCGCGGTCCAGACGATCACGGATCGCACGCGAAGTCACATACTTGCCTTCTTTACCGGCGAAAGGCGAGTTGTTGACCTGGAACTGCATGCTGACCGTAGGTTCGTCCACGCTCAGCGCAGGCAGAGCTTCGACGTTTTGCGGATCACACAGGGTGTCGGAGATGTTCAGACCGTCCATACCGGTCACACAGACGATGTCACCGGCTTGTGCGGCGTCCACATCGACACGATCCAGACCGTGGTAGCCCATGATCTTCAGCACGCGACCGTTACGCTTGTTGCCTTCTTTGTCGACGATCACAACCGGAGTATTGGTCGACACCTTACCGCGCTGGATACGGCCGACACCGATAACGCCGAGGTAGCTCGAATAGTCGAGACTCGAGATCTGCATCTGGAACGGGCCTTCGCTATCCACTTGGGGTGGGGTGACCTTCTCAACCACGGTTTCAAACAGCGGGGTCATGTCTTCGGCCATGGTGTCGATCGACAGACCGGCGATACCGTTCAGCGCGGAAGCGTAAACGATGGGGAAATCGAGTTGCTCTTCGGTCGCACCGAGGCTGTCAAACAGATCAAATACCTGATCGATCACCCAGTCCGGACGCGCGCCCGGGCGGTCGACTTTGTTGATCACCACGATTGGCTTCAGACCTTGCGCGAAGGCTTTGGTGGTCACGAAGCGGGTTTGTGGCATTGGGCCATCTACGGCATCGACCAGCAGCAGTACGCAGTCCACCATCGACAGTACGCGCTCAACTTCACCGCCGAAGTCGGCGTGTCCTGGGGTATCGACGATGTTAATGCGGTAGATTTCACCGGTCTTGGCGTTGGTCCAGCGGATGGCGGTGTTTTTCGCCAGAATGGTAATGCCGCGCTCTTTTTCAAGGGCGTTCGAGTCCATCACGCGTTCAACTTCGGCAGCACGTTCGCCAAAAGTACCGGATTGTTGCAGGAGTTTGTCCACGAGAGTGGTTTTACCATGGTCAACGTGCGCGATGATCGCGATGTTGCGCAGGTGAGAAATGTTACTGTTCGCCTGAGTCATTCGGAGGGCCTTGTGTTTAATACAAAAAAAGAATCTGGTTCAGCAGGAATTCAAAGGAATCGCTGGTCAAAAATGCGGTGTCTATTTCAGTCGGTGCGAATTATACATGAAAACCGCTGCAAACTTCTGCTATTTGCACAAGCGGCGATTTACCATGCGTTCCGGGCGATTCGTTCCGGTGAATCGCGCATGCTAGCAAGGGCGGATGAAGGGGTGATGAAATGCGCCACAAATAAAAATCCCACGCCACTGGCATGGGATCCGAGCTCAGATATAACCGTGTACTGCATCAGCCGCCTGGCTATCCATAGCGCAATGAAAGCTCTACATAAAGCACAAATATCAGAAACCCTAAGACCAATAACGCCAATAAGAGATGCCTGCCCGTAGGAACTACTTTGGCAACCCACAACAAGAGCGCATCAAACCATTCATCCGACTCCATATCCGACCCTCGGCAACAAGCCCAAGCTCAGTATATACGCAAAGTTTTTTGATCAAGCATTGTAGAGTCAGAAGAATTGATCTCACAAAAAATCCCAAGCCACCGGCATGGGATTTCTTGTGTTAAAGCGTTTAAATGTTAGTGCGCTGCAACAGGTGCATCCATCCCTACCGTGCGGGGCAGACCACGCCCCAGCACAGTCAGGGTCACCAGCGACAGAATCGCCACCACCCCACCCGCCCACATCACCGACGGGATGCCGAGGTTATCCACGATACTGCC
>JASLEL010000208.1 GCA_030151145.1 Aquirhabdus sp.
TATTTACTGGGTTTTTCAGAACAAAGCGCCTTTCAGCGTGCATTCAAACGCTGGACAGGCAAAACACCGGGAGAATATCGCAAGCTGTGAAAACCTACGCCTTCAAGCCGTTACATAGCGGCAGTAAGCCTATCCAATAGAAATCCGATCCAACGCCTCAGATCTAACCATCACCAGAGGACCGCCGCGCTGGTCCTGTCTCAGACCTGTCTATGCTGTTATTTCGCACAATTGAACACCTGGTTTAGACACCTCATTTGCCGAAATCAGCGCTCCTGGATAGAACCGGAAACAGTTGAAATACGGTCATTTCATGGAGATAAAGAGGAGCAATCTCTACAAAATAGTTGATTATGTATTTTATTTGAATATCATTTGATAATGATTATCATTTGACATTAGAGATTTGTTTGCTATTCTTGATGCGTTCTTAACTATTTGGTTTGACTATCATGAAGATGCAACAAGGAATTTTGAACGATCTCGCCCCCACGCCGATCAGCAGAGCACGCGCCCATCAGCAGGGACTCGCTCGCACCTTGCAGGCGCTTTTTCGGGAGCACTTATTGGCCAAAGACCGTATTCATGTGGATGGCGACATCTCATGGCTATTTCTGTCACAGGAGAAATCCCTGCGCTTTGAAGGCCTGACCTTGGGACGTGCCGGCAGCTGCCACCTCCGGGGACGGATCACGGCCCATCAGACACGATGTCAGACCCTTGAAATCACCACCCCCACCGCACTACTCAGCTATGTCGGCGATACCATGAGCGATATCCGCTCAGCGGATCTGACGCGGCTGTGCCTTGAAATCGAGAACAGCGTCGAGAACGACGTGCTCTGTCAGGAATATCGGCAATCATGGCGCGATCAACTGCTGGCAGAGCGGACCGATGTGCATTTTTTGCAAGATGTCCGCCTGCGGGTCGTCACCACCAATCCGACCCTGCTGCTGGAGCAATGGGGCACGATCGGCCATCCATGGCATCCCAATTTCAAGACCAAACTGGGGCTCTCCGCTACAGAGGTGATGGCGTTGTCGCCTGAGTTTCAGGCGGTGGTGCAGGTGTCTCTTGCAGCCATTCGCACACAGACGGCCTATATCGAATCATCCGATCCTCAGGATCAGCCCTATGTGGACTGGTTTGCAGAGACCTATCCCGAGGGCTTTGAGCGCTGGCGTCAGGCCCTGTGGGCCGCAGGACAGGACCCTGCCGACTGGTATCCCTTACCCATCCACCCCTATCAGCGTAAAGAATACCTCCTGACCGAGTTTGCACCAGAAATTGCACGCGGCGATCTGCGCCTGCTGCCGGTCAGTCTGTCTGCGTCGCCTACCATGTCATTTCGCACTGTCGTGCCGCAGCGCTCGCAAAAAATGCCACATATCAAGCTGCCCGTGTCACTGCGCCTGACGAGTGTCGAGCGCACCGTGTCGCCCAAGTCAGCCGTGATGGGTCCGCGTATCACCCGCCTGCTCACTCAAGTCATGGCACAGGAAAATCATTTTCATCAGAGTCTGGACATCGTACCTGAATCCATGGGTATCCATCTGCGCGACCCGGATGATCAGCGGGCCCGCCATCTGGCGGCACTGTACCGGCAGAATCCCGCCAGCAAACTACAGGAAGGGCTGTTTGCCATACCTGTCGGCGCACTCTTTGCCGAATCCCCCTATGCCGATGCACACACGACCATCCGCATGCGGGAGACCCAGACGCTACTGGCAGAGTTGGTGAGCTTGGGATACGGACAAGGCGAGCCAGCCGCCATTGCGTTTTTCCGCCGTTATGCCAAGACGGTCCTGACCGCAACCCTGGGTCCCTATCTGCGCTATGGCATTGCATTTGAGGCACATCAGCAAAACAGCTTCATCCTGGTGGATCAGGCCTTTCATCCTGTCCGTCTCTTGATCCGCGATTTTGGCGATGTGCGTGTGCATGCACCGACCCTGCATGCGACAGGACTGCAACTGGAGGCTTATCGCGCCGGTCATACCCTGTATGACGATACCGTCATCGTCCGCGACAAGGTGCTGCATGCCATCATGCTCTGCCATTTGGGCGAAATGGTGCTGTTGCTGGAGCGGCTTGCGCCACCGGTAGGCTTTTCATTCTGGGACCTGCTGCGTCAGGAAGTGATTCTGGCCTTTGAGCTTTATCGTGCAGAGACCGAACCCCTACGCTGGGCTGCCGAGTATGAGGCGTTTCTTGAGTCCCCTTGGCCTGCCAAGTCTTTCCTGCGGATGCGCCTGCTCGACACACAGGATGACCTGCATCTGACGATGGATAATCCGCTGGCACGTCATATTGCCGTATTGCCGCAGTCATGAGCCGTTCTACATCTCTCAGGTTGTCTGCCAGCAACCCTGTGGTCTGGCTGTTCCTGATCCAATTGTGTTCGATGGGTGCCATGGAGATGAGCGCGCCTTTCTGGGTGCTGCATTTACAGACGCTGGGCCATTTTTCGACATCCACATTGGCGGCCATGAGTGCGGTGGTCTATGCCGGACCGCTGGTGACCGCCATGCTGATGACGTCGTTCTGGGGACGGCTGGGTGATCGCGTCGGGCATAAGCCCATGCTGATCCGGGCCTTGCTGGCGCTGACGATCACCCAGCTCTGGATTGCCCTGACGGAAGATGTGACCAGTCTGCTCTTGGCCCGACTGATTCAGGGTGCGTTTGCAGGGTTTATTGCCGCAGCGCAGGCCTATGGTACGACCTTGGTCGGGCGTGAGCAGCGGTCGTTGCTCATCGCACGATTGCAGATTGCGACAGCACTGGGGTCGCTGACGGGTCCGCTGTTTGGCGGAATGCTCTTCGGCAGTCTGAATTTTCAGTCGGTGAATCTGGTGGCAGGTCTGCTCTGTCTGGGCTGTACGCTGGCTGCGCTCTGGATGTTGCCTACAGCAAAGAACAGCCCTCCCCTCAAAAAAAAACCTTCTCTAGCCCAAACAGAACAACCTGTATGCGAGTCGTCATCAGATCCTACGCCATCCGCCGCGTCAGCCAAGGTCTGGTCACTCTGGGGAGGGCTCCTCGTCGGGATCGTGCTGATTCAGGCCGGCAAAATGATGCCGCAGGTGTTCTTTGGCGTGTATGCCGTGGAGGTGCTGCATGCGACCGCGTGGCAGGTGGGCTTAAGTTACGGGGCGATAGCGCTGGGGCTGGTCCTGTCTGCGTCATGGTGGGCACGCCGCTTTGCACGGCGACCTGAGCACAGCGTGTTGCGACAGGTCGAGTGGGTCATTTGGGGCTGTGTGGTGGTCACGCTGCTACAGGGTTTCAGTCACGCGATTGGACTCTTCATGCTGGCCCGGGTGGCATGGGGGGTCCTGCTCGGCGCGCTGCTGCCGGTCTTTTACAGTCTCTTATCGCGCAAGGCGGCACAGGGTCAACAAGGCCATGCCTTGGGACTGGGTAATAGTGCTGCCAAAGCCGGCGCACTGCTGGGCTTGGGGCTGGGGACCGTGTCCATGATGTGGCTACCGATATCGTATTTATTTCTGCCGGTCGCGGGCGTGTATATCGTCGCCGCGCTGGGCATACGTGGGTTACGCCTACATCAGTATCGCTCTGAGCGCGATTGCACACACGTGATCTCTGCTGCTGCCACGCCTCCTCAGTGAGCCGTACGGTGCCGTATTTTCTTTTTTTGTCTTTAAACCTGTCATGGAGCTCTACATGCATCCTCCTGTTCATGCACGCCCTACGCTGCTGCGCGTGTCATTCTGTACCTTGCTGGCGATGCAATGCCTGTCTCAATCTGCACTTGCACAATCGGTAGACTCCGCCGACACGGATGATGATCCGGTC